>JACZQL010000326.1 GCA_022545745.1 Deltaproteobacteria bacterium
AGTCGGATCAGGCAGGATGTGGGCTACGAGCCCGAATACGACATCGATTCAGGGATCGCAGCCTACGTGGATCACTTGAAACGACGCCCGGGGTAACAGGGAGGTCAGGCCAGAGGGGTCTCCAGCGCTTGCCGGGTCTTCGTCGGGAGAGAGGCTTGCTGATGATGCGTTCGACAACGGAGGCGGCAGCGGTTGCCTCGGTCGAGTCAGCAAACCCCCGTAATCATGGCGACGCGTACCTCGGGTCGTACGCAGCACTCTCCCTTCAAACCCAATGATTGGCTTTATCAGAATAAATTCACCCCGATACGAAATTCTCGCGTTTGTATAAGCGGTTGAATGCACGCTCCATGGGCGCGCTAGTCCGGCGCTTTGGTCTATCAAATGCCCCCTATGGTGCATTTAGGGCGTCGGTCAAAGAATCGCCTCTGTCTGCAACGGCTAGGTGTTCCAAGCATTTTCGGTCTCGACTTTTTTCGGATCGGGGTTCATTCTAGGCATGATCATCTTCTACCCAGGCCTTTTTGCCATAGGAGCCGCGCCGAGTCAGCGTCTCGATAAACTTCTCCATCTCTTTGTCATTTCGAAATTTGTTCCGATCGTATTTCTCGTGGTGAACAATCTCGTCCAATTCCCTACGCGGCCGAGGATCCACAGACCCGGCAGGATAACCAATGGGGATCAAGTGATAGATCTTCAAGGGTTCAGGCACGCCTAAAAGCACCTTGAGCATGGTTGCCATATAAGGAGAGCTCGCATCGCTCACGTATTGAGAACCCAACCCCAGGCTGGTAGCCGCCAAGTGAATTAACAGGGTGGCATTGCCTAGGCCCGTATAAAAATGGGAATCGGATTTCTCCTCCCGTGTTCTGATAGGATAAGATTCGTTCACCCTTGGATCACCGAGAACTACAATATGAACAGGCGCGTTTCGAAATCCGGCTCCGGTCATCTTGGCGTCCCCTCGCACCGCCATTTCCATCTCTTTTTTATGCTCTTGCTGTTTCAAAAATAAATCTGCAATCTTATCTCTCGTCTCCTTATCCCGGATCACTATAAATTCCCAGGGCTGGCCGTTGCCCCCTGATGGCGCCCAACGGGCAATCTCCAGGATTTTCCTGATCACCTCTTCAGGGACCTCTTTGTCCTTCTGATATCCCCGGATGCTTCTCCGGTTCATTGCCAACTCACAGAGTTCATCAATGCTCAACATGACTATCTCCTTACTTAGGAATGAGCCTAGAGCGTGAGACTCTCAGGGAAGAAAAGATCCTCAAGCCTCGGTCTTTGGTCTAAAAGTCCCTGCTGGACCTGGTATTCAATGAGGGTTTCCAAGGATTTGCGGGCACAAGAATCCAGCCTATAGGAAAAGGGGTCGTCCCCAATGACCTCCCGCTCCCACAGGGCCTCCTTCTTTTGCTCTTCATTCATGTAATTCTCCGCCAATGCTCGGGCTTGGCGAAAGGCCTTCAACAGGCTACCGACGACCCACGGATGCTCGGCGATCAGATCCTCCCGTAAAGCCAAACTATGGATGATGGGAATGACCTGAGTCCGTCGGAAGTAGTCTGCCTCTTCTCGAGATGAGTCTTCGAAAAGGCGACGTAACTTAGTATTTTTTGCCAGGCCAGGGTAGGGTTCCAGTGCGGCGTCCATCTCACCCTCTTCCAAGAGTTCAATGGCGTGCTCCCTAGTTCTAGGCAGCGAGATAAACTGCACCCGGATGCCTTCGGCTCGTGGGCGCAGTGCCTCCTCGCCGACATCGTCTTCCGCCACGTACCAATCCATCGTCTCTGGCTTTACTCCGTACTCGTTCTGGAGCAGACCGCGTACCCAGACAGAAGTCGATGCATTGTAACGATGGACGGTGACGCGCTTCCCTTTCAAATCCGACGGCTGGCGCACGGTCGAGTTGGCTGGGCAATAGATGCAGCGGTGCCGGAACTGGCGGGAAAGAAATATCGGTAAAATCTTTAATGACACTCCACGGTTACGAGCCATAATAAAAGAGGAAGTTGAGCATTCACCGCCGGGGATCTTGCCCGCAATGATCCAACGGTGGCGCGCACCCGTGTTGTCGTATCCCTCCGAGAACTGGCTCCGGCACTCAAGGTCGATCCCCTCTGGTTGAACGCTCCCATCGAATAGGGCCTGAGTACGGTTGTTTACGGACAATCCTAAAGTGAGGGGCAAGGGTTTAGCCATCGTGATGCCTCCCTTCTTGGCAGGAAATTAGCAGGCGTTGAAAAGGCCCATCCACACCAGAACACTGGCAAATTTGGCAAGAGTCTATGAGAGAAACCTACATAAATCAACTGCAGATTGAGGCGCTTAAAGAGGGATAGCAACCTTGACTTGAACTCTAGCTCATTCTGGATTAATCTTTAACAAAACCGTAGGAAATTTGGGCCAAGCAATTTCTGACTAACTCCCTGGAGGGTTAATACCGATGGCAACAATGATTACTGCCGAGTGCATCAACTGCGGCGCGTGTGAACCGGAATGCCCCAATAACGCCATCTCCGCAGGCGATCCTGTATATGTGATTGATCCTTTGCTCTGTACTGAGTGTGTAGGCTTTCATGATTACGAGGCCTGCCAAGCCGTTTGCCCTGTGGATGTCTGTGTAACTGATCCTAACAACATCGAAACGGAAGAGACGTTGATTGTTCGGGCTCGAAAATTGCACCAAGATGAAGATATCGGAGAGAACTTTGAGTCCCGGTTTCGAAAGGGAGAGAATAAACCGGAGGCAGAAGCCGCAACCGGCCCCGCGCCATCCGCGGAAGGAGACCAGCCTCTATCCACAGATTCCACGCCTTCCGAAGCAGGACCCTCTTTCGATGGCGGGAGGCTTGATCTGTCTAAATTGTCGCTACCCGATGCGGGGCAATTGGAGGTCGCCGTCCAGTGTATCAAGTGTGGCCAGGATTATTCAACGCCCGCGAAACACTTTATGATTGGCAATGTCCTATTCTGTCCACATTGCTTCAAGTCTATGGTCGTTAAGGATAACCTGAATTTTCAAATTCGAACCTTTTTAAAGGAATCCTACGAGAACTGGGAGCGAAAACTGGCGGAGTCTCAGACCAAAAGGGAAGAACTCATCCAGGAGCTTCAGCAGAAACTCGAAAAAGAGCAAAGAGGCTTTGAAATAGAGCAAAAACAAGTGATCGAGTCCATAAAAAATCAACTCAACGGCATTGCAGAGTCCTACAGGGCACCCGGTACACCCACAAAGAAAAGGTCCGTCTTTGGTTGGGGTTAACCCCCACCCATGCTGAGCTTCTGGCTACACCTCATTGCCCTCACGGTCTATCTGGGGTCGCTGGTTGGTCTTTGGTTTTTTATTCTTTCCCCCATCTCTAGCCTTAAAACCCACGAAGATCAGGTGGCCTTTCTTATCCGTCGAATCAAAATATACAATCCAGTGCAGATCGGCGCCCTCGGGGTGTTATTGATAACCGGGGCATTCCAGCTCACCGACCTGAAGGATACCTACCGCATCTTATTTACCAGAGAATTTGGCGAATCCCTCAGCCTTAAACTTCTGTTGGCCTTCGTCATCATCATTCTTAGTACCTACCAGTCCATGGGAGTTGCGCACCGCTTCGTTAGGCGTACTGAAGCGCCTGAA
>JACZQL010000327.1 GCA_022545745.1 Deltaproteobacteria bacterium
CAGCAAAACAGCATGTATCCATGATGACGGGCTTCTCCACAACCGCGCAACTTGCAGAGACCACGGCCTATTATCGCAAGTACGCTGAGGAGCAATGCGGCTGGGTGCCCCAACCTGAAAACATCGGAGTCAGCCGGCACACCTATGTGAGTACAACCAACGCTAAGGCGCGAGAGGAGTGTGAGAAACATGTCCTTGACTACTATCGCGAGACAGCCACCCAGCATGAGAGGGAAATGCTGAGGTCCATTCAGCAAGCCAAGAGCACAGGACGTAGCTTTAGTTACAAAACCCAGTCCCATATTGGCCACCCGCGGGGTGATAACGTTACCTATGAACGACTCTTAGGAGATGGCTTTTGCATCATTGGAGACCCAGACACCGTAACGCAGAAGGTCAAGGAGCAGCAGGAGGCGCTCGGGGCGGGAATCCTGGTAACTTACCTTCCCTTTGGCTCAATGGAGCCGCAGGAAGCTATCAAGAGCATTGAGTTGTTCGCCAAAGAGGTCATGCCGAATTTGCGCTAGGGGTGTGAGGGCCGCCATCTCAGATAGCCCCTGAGAAAAGAGTATTGTCTTCTGCCCTTACTTTTACTAACATCGGTTGTCATGATTTCTCTTGAGGTTCGTGACCTCACCAAGCATTTCGGTGCAATAGTCGCAGTGGATCATGCCAATCTGTCCGCCAACGATGGGGAGCTGCTGGTGATCATCGGGGCAAGCGGCTGTGGTAAGACGACCCTGCTGCGTCTCATCGCTGGATTGGAGACTCCCGACGGTGGGACCGTCTTTGTGGGTGGAGTACCGGTGAACGATCTCCCGCCGGGAAAAAGAGGGGTTCAGATGATCTTTCAGAATTACGCCCTCTGGCCGCACATGAAGATCTTTGACGAGCGAAAATATACCAACCTGACCTTTCCTCTCAAGATCAGAAAATGGTCGAAAGAAAAAATCCGCGAAGGCGTTCGTCAAATTACCCAGAGTCTCGGGATCGAAGAGAGTTTTTTCTCTCGAAGACCCCAAGAACTCTCTTCCGGGCAGCAGCAACGTGTGGCATTGGGGCGGGCCATGACCACCACACCTCGGATCCTCCTGATGGATGAACCCATGAGCAATCTCGACCCCCCCAGTCGAGTGAAGATGCGTAGCGAAATTTTGAAGTTCCATCGCGACAACCGCCTAACCACCCTCTACGTAACCCACGACCTCTCGGATGCGATCGCCCTTGGCGATCGAATCGCATTGATGCGGGACGGCCGTTTTGAACAGATCGACTCCAACGAGGGGCTAATGCAACGGCCAGCCAACCAGTATGTCGCGGACTTCTTCAGGGCCTCAGGGATAGGGGTTGGCAGTCCCCTGAACCGATGGGGGACCCCATGAAAATTCTCAAATGGTGCACCCTTTCCGTATTTCTTCTTTCCTTGCTCCTCCTGGCTCATACCCTCGAGGCCGCCTGCCGTGACGTAAACGTGGCAAGGGGCTTTCCCTCGCCGGCCTACGCTGCGGTACCGGATGCCACCATCACCTATCTCGGGCACCATTTTTTCCAGATTATTAGCAGCAAGGGAACCCGAATCGTCACCGATCCGCTGGGACCGGGATGGTATCCGGACCCAAATGTTTCGGCCCATGTGGTCACAGTGGGTAGAGAGCACTTCAACCACAATTATGTGGAAATGGTTCGGGGCGATCCCATCATCCTCAGGGGTTTGTCGGACTTCGGTGCGGATTGGAATCGGGTCAGCATGAGCGTGCGGGATGTCTTTGTTTACAACATCCCCGTCTATCAGAACGGAATAGACGCAGGCCTACTCAAGGGGGCTGCCTTCGTATTTGATCTCGGTAAACTATGCATCGCTCACCTAGGCGACTTGAGTCACCCGTTGACCCAAGGGCAGCTCAAACTGATTGGTGACGTGGACATCGTCCTGACACCCATCGGGGGCAGATTCACCATGGGCCCGGAGACCGCACGGGAAGTCCTGCGCCAGCTCAAACCAAAGATCGCCATCCCCATGCACTATCGTGACAACCTTTACCAGGTGGAGGAGTTCGCGGAGGGATTCCAAGTTCGATACATGAAAACCAATACCCTAACGACGAGCAAATCCGCCCTACCCTTTTCCACGGAGATTGTGGTCCTGAGACCGGAAGGCGCCTTCCGGTACGAGTAGTTATAGCATTTCGACCACCATGGGTCGGTTACGCTTAAAGGCGTAGAGTGAGGCCGGCCGATGGGCCCCACGTCTTACCTTCGGTAAAGGGTTGAGAAGCCCAAGGGCAAGTATCTTCTTTCTAAAGTTGCGCCTGTCTAACGCACGATGCAGGATGATCTCGTAGATTTCCTGGAGTTCCCCCAAGGTGAATTCGGGTGGGAGCAGACTAAAGACAATATTCGTATACTGGAGTTTGGTGTGGAGCCGCTCCATTGCCAGGCTGGCCACTTGATCATGATCATAGGCCAGGGTTGGTAGATTGGTCACAGGAAACCATTTCACTTCAGCGTATTTCTGCGCCGGCTTGAGCTTGACCTTCCGATGGGGCACCAGAGCCAGGTAGGAGACAGAAACCACCCGCATCCGGGGATCCCTCTCGGGCTTTCCGAAGGTATAGAGCTGTTCTAAATAGACCTTTTTCAGTCCTGTCCGCTCTTGAAGCTCCCTCTGGGCTGCCTCATCAAGGGATTCCCCGGCCCCCACAAGGCCGCCCGGAAAAGCCCACAAGTTGGCAAAGGGACCTTCCTTCACCTGGACGAGGAGGCACTGCAAAGACTTTTGATCTAACGTACAGACCACCAAATCTACCGCCACCAGTGGATGTCTCTGAGATTTGAAACGGGGTTGAACAGATCTCTTTGGAATCATGACCAAGCAATTGTCAGAGCCGGCCGAACGGACCCTAGTGTGCGCCGATTCTTATTGCACACTAGCATCCGTAGAAGTTGCCTATTAGTTCGCATTGTTCCCAAGGGTCAGGAAACAGCGTTCACTGGAGGCGTCCTAGGCTTTCCGCCATCCTCTCCATAGCCTCCCCGATGTTTTCGTATGAATCCGAGTAGGCAAGCCGCAAGTAGCCTTCACCATGCTTGCCAAAGGCCGAGCCTGGAACGGTGGCGACCAACCCATCCTCCAGCAGGTGCATTGCCACCTCTTCCGATGCCCGCCCCAGACCGCGGATGGACGGAAAGACATAGAAGGCCCCGTCGGGTCGCACGCATTCAATACCTTTCATTCGCTCCAGCCGTTCTAGAATCAGCTTTCTGCGCCGGGCGAACTCCCTGCGCATCTCCTCCACACAGTCCTGCGTCCCCCGATAGGCTGACACGGCGCCCGACTGCGCAAAGGAAGTTGCGCACATTGCCGTGTACTGGTGCACACGGATGAGGATATCCATCAGTTCCCGAGGCCCGGCAACGTAGCCCAGGCGCCACCCGGTCATTGAGTAAGCCTTGGAAAATCCGTTCACGGTCAGAGTCCGCTCCCGCATACCAGGCAAGCGGCCAATGCTATGATGTTCGATGCCGTCGTAGATAAGCTTCTCGTAAATCTCATCGGCCAGCACCAGCAGGTTACGCTCGCGCGCAAGGGAGGCTAGAGCCCTAAAGCCCTCCTCGGTTAGCACCGC
>JACZQL010000328.1 GCA_022545745.1 Deltaproteobacteria bacterium
TCGGTATCCGGGTAGCCGAGATGGTTCGTACGCTCGAAAACTCGGGAAGTATCGACCGTAACCAGGTGGGTGTAGCAATCAGAGCAATCAAAGTTGAGGCGCTGTGTTAGGCGAATTTAATCTGGCGACCAAAATGAATGCCGTGGCGAGGGAGATAATGCTTCACCTCAAGGTGTGCAAACTTGTCCTAAAGGATACTCACGCACCGAAACAAGCAAAGATTCTCCTGGGATTTGCGGTAGCCTATTTACCCTTCCCCCTCGGTATTATTATTTCACCCATTTTAATCATTATAGCGCTGAGAATGATTCCCAAAGAAATCATCGAAGGTTGCAAGGTCAGCGTCAACAGTTGAGTTAGCCAAATTGCCGGACAATATTGTTTGGTTCATCATCGTACTTGCCTTTGTTTTCGCCTTTTTGCTTGCCTATGGCATTCTATGGAACCTAATCGGCATGTGGCTCATGGGTCGCAAAATCAGAAAACAAGGGCTCACCACAAAGGATTTAGATAGTTCAGATGCGACAGAGAATAAGCCTTCAAATGTTTCTCACTAAGGTCTACGTCTTACCTTTCCCTAACCCAATTCCACCCAGTGATAGTGACACCCGCCAGCATTAACATTATTGCTGTACCCTTCGGACAAGACCTTTGCGCAAGGGAAGGCTCATGCAGGGAGGGTAAATCGTTTCGGTTTTAAAGAGTTCTGTGGTACTTTTGAGGGACTTTAACGGACTCTGAATGCCTCGGGATAGGGCGAATTGCCCCTAATTTAAAAGGTAATTGGCTTTTCAGCTTCTTGTTTTCCCCTTGATCGGGTTCAAATCCCGTCGGGAATTCCTAAACATCAATGATTCAAGGAATTGTGTTGGGTATCATTCAAGGAATTACGGAATGGCTACCCGTGAGCTCTGAAGGCCTAATCGTTCTTGCAAAGATGCGCCTCTTTGGTGGAAAAGATATCGGGGACATGATTCACCTCGCTCTATTTCTCCATTTAGGGACCTTCCTTGCTGCCCTGATTTACTTTCGAAAAGAGGTCTTTACTTTAATAAAGGCCACCTTTCAGTACAAAAGGACATCTCAGGAACACCAGGCCCTGATCCGGTTCCTCCTAGTTACTACACTCGTGAGTGGCGTTGTGGGGGTTTTATTCTTACAGACCCTGGTCCATCTTGAAGACAGCTTGGCGGTTTCTGGAAAGGTTATTACCATACTCATAGGTTTGCTTTTGCTCATTACGGCGGGTTTTCAACTAACCAAACGGGAATCGTCTTCGAAAGGTCCTCAAGACACAACACTCACGGATGCTCTTATTCTCGGTATCGTTCAGGGTTTCTCAGTCTTGCCTGGCCTCTCACGTTCAGGCCTGACCATCTCTGCTCTACTTCTGAGAAAATTTGATGACACCCATGCCTTGACTCTCAGCTTCCTGATGAGCCTCCCCGTTGTCCTCGGTGTAAATATCGTGCTGAATGTTGGCGATCTCCTAGTTAACGAAACGACCCTTTGGGGATGCCTGTTTGCGTTTCTATTTGGATTGGTGACGATCCATTTACTGTTGAGCCTGAGCAAAAAAATCAATTTTGCTTATTTCGTTCTTTTCTTTGGCCTGCTGATGATTGTGTCTGGAGTCTGGTAAATGGAAAGAATGAGCCAACAGGAACGCAATCACCGTCCATTATTAGTCCGAAGGGGCGTGTGCCTTCAAACCGAATCATAGACACGCGTGTAAGAAAACATATGTGCGGTAAACAAGATACTAAAAAACAGACCCTGCGGTCGGACGGCTAGGATTGGTGGTTAGATTGATTCAACAACTTCTCGATTCGCGGAAGTAGTTGCTCAAAGGTAAATGGCTTAGCAATGAAATCATTACAACCACTCAAAATACAATCTTCCTCGTCTATACGGCTCACCTTAGCGGTCATGGCCAGAATCGGCGTGGATTGGGTCTCTGGTTGCTGGCGCATGAGTCGTGCTATTTCAAACCCATTCATGTCAGGCAAAACGATATCCAGCAGGATGAGATCGGGTCGTTCAGCCGCGGCGATGTCCACGGCCTGAGTACCCTTCATTGCCGCGATTGGCTCATAGGGATCCTTAAGTAACAACTGCAGTACCTTTAAAAGATCCGCGTTGTCTTCCACTATAAGTATCTTTTTTTTCATCACGTACTAATTCAAGGGAATGGAGTGCAAAAGGGGTGCCAAACCGTAACTGCCTGATTTTTAATGATTCTCTGACTTCGAGTCCTGTTGAAAATTACCTATTCAGTTGAATTTGCTGACCAAAGTAACCCATCTTGGCATTCCAGATCAAACCCACCATCGAAATCATCGTATAATTCATACTTTACTAGAGGGGACAAAATCTATCAAGCTGCCCCATCCAATACCCCATGGAAGTCAGTAGTCAACTGACTGGCTGATCGAAACTGAATGGCATGGATCCCCAGTTGAGCACCGGCGTCAACAAATTCCGGTACGTCGTCCACATACCACACAAGCTCCGGGGGGAGGCTTGCCGCATGGAGTGCATGTTTATAGATCTCCGCTGATGGTTTCATACAACCCAACTGATAGGAGAGAATCACCTTCTCCATCTTTTGGATCACCGGACAGGTAGATTGTAGATAGTCAAAATGCAAAGAATTGGTGTTAGACAAAAGAAAGAGTCGGACATGTGGGGTCAAACGGGTGACAAGATTCGAGACCTCATGATTTTCACTGAAACCGGAGTTCCAAATCTTTACAAAGTCCTCAAAACTAAGTTTCAAACCATAGGCTGACCTCATGTGGTCATAGAAAGCCCGGGGCGTTATTTGACCCGTATCAAAGGCCCTTAAGACGGATGCGCTTCGCTCTTTGATCGTCGATAAAAAAACGGTCGGATCACGGAATTCGGTCTTCTCTGAGGTTTCAGCAAATCTGGCGGCTACGGCCCGATGGTCAACATCGACAATGACGTTACCGAGATCAAAGAGGACGAGAGCTGGCCGCTTCATAGGGAAAATGTACTCCAAGCCCAATGCATAATTCAATTCGTAGGTTCAAAACCCAAATCATTCGGTGAGAAATAAGGGGAGTCTTTCTCTTGTTGAGGGAAGCCTGTGCCCCGCGCGGGTCTACCTATCTTCACGATCTCCTGGCAGTAACCTGGGCCGGCCGGTAATGCGCCAAAGATGAATTTTGTGATAGAATCCGGTTTGTACGTCCAACACTTCTTCAATCCTGTCCGGAACCCACTCATCCATGTCAAAATAGTTCGACACGACTCGAGCTCCGGGTTTGAGTTGACTCCAAAGGCGCGGCCTTAGCAACCGATTCGCCTCGGGGAAAAGATACAGGGTTACCACGGTTGCTCCTGATAGGTCGGCCTGGAGGATGTCCAGTTGGCGGATTTCGACCAAGTCTTGCACTCCCGCTCTGCGCACGTTGTTCCGTGACTCTTTAACAAGCCTTCGGTCAATTTCGAAGCCGACGGCGCGAGCGCCGTATATCTTCGCCGCAGTGATAACGATTCTCCCATCCCCGGAACCGAGGTCATAGACCACATCTTCGCTTTGAACTCCTGCGAGGGACAGCATCCTCTCGACCACCTCCATGGGAGTAGAAACGGACG
>JACZQL010000329.1 GCA_022545745.1 Deltaproteobacteria bacterium
CCGGGACACGCAAATGTTCCGGGCGAGGGTCCGTGTTAGAAGCCCACACCCTTCACGTTCAGTCGAATGCGCAACAGGTGCATATCGGCGGTGATGAACAGGGTAGAGCCATCCTCCCCAAAGGTGGCATTGGAGGCGGATAGCAAATATGAACCGTTGAAGCGGTGGCCGGCGCGTATATCTACTACGGGATTTACGATTGTGGACGAAAGGGACGGAGGATTTACAGACGAAGAAATCCCTGTGGCGTGGGTTGCTGTAGAAATCTAGCTCTTATTCATTAGTTGTCGCTCTATCTCCTCCTTCCTATTCTGCCTCTCAGCAATCTCCTCGTAAAGCCTCGGTATCCGCTCCAGGAGATCCTTCCGCAATGCCTACCCTCTATCGTACTCGTGGGTCATTTTTTATAGCCTCAGGACTGGGACTCCTATCCACTCTAAGTTCCAGTTTTCCGAGACCACATTTTGGACAGGGATCTGATCGGGTCCATCCACTAGAAATCAGTCTTATGTCCTTGGAAATCGTTTCCTGGTGCCGACGGAATACGCCCGCTCACATAAATGAGATTGTGTCCTATGCTTGCTGCGAGTCAGTAGACGTCAAATATCAATGTTAAGGCGCCGAAGGCCCCCGTGTTAGGCAATGCCAACCTTATTCGGTCGCGGTATTGCTGCAATCGTTGGATAATTTTCCCGGCCGCATCTTCTTCAATTGCAACAAGATGTTTGAGGTCAAGGACCAGGCGTTCCTGACGTTTGGAAAGGGCTCGGCTCAGTTCTTCTGCCAGTCTGCCGGCACCCGCCTGATTCAAGGTGCCTTTCACTCGCACCCACACGATTTTTTCTGGCCGTAGTTCCACCTGCACCTGGTGTCCGCCGGAATCGTAGTTGCTCACTAAACGCCAGACCTTTGCTGGCAATGCTTCTTCAGGCATTCGAAAGGTATGCCGGATAAGGCTGGGATGCTGGAATAATCCCAACTTCAGCGTCAGACCCGTCCACGCAGCCAGCCCCACCGCAGCAACGGATGCAAGGCGATGCGTCATGTTGGGAGGACCTAACGCATCCCGCAATTGGTCCTCCAGTTCAGCCATCCATTGTCGGATCCGCGGGTTAGGTGCAAACATCCGCCCGGCCTTGAAAACCGCATGAGAGTGCTGCAGGTTCCGGGCGAAGAGTTGGGATTTCTTGCGTAGCATAGGATTGGGCGAGTTTCGAATTTTCAGATAACCCAACAGCCGGGTCTCGACGCTACGAAAGATTGACGGCCCGAGTTGCTGATAGTCTTCCTCAAAACAATGTTGCTGAGCCGCCTCAATGGCTTCGGCGCTCATCGTAGGGTGCTTGACCATAGCCGTAAAACCTGTGCAGTTGCGGTAGTAACGTTCGTTGTCAGCAAGTAATTCCGGATCTAACAGACCCTCTTCCATGACCTGCCGGTAAAAAGGCGTGCCTGGTGTCGGACCATAAATGAGGAACTGACTGAACGCTGGCTTGAGTTTCAATAAAGTTGACAGTTCCCGCTCAATGATCTCCGGGGTTTGGTAGGGGAAGCCGACAATCATCGATGCCAAAATCGAAATACCATGTTCCCGCAATTCCCGAAATAGCTCCCCGACGTCTCTGCCGCTCTGCTTGGCGTATCGCGCTTCGTTGCTTTCATAACCAATCCATAAGCTGTCCAGGCCCATTTCCAGAAGTTCCTCTACGCTGTACTTGCTCAGGGCGCGCACACTGGCAAAGGCAAAAATTGAAAGCGGCACGCCTCCCCCGATCACACAGTCACGGAACTCCATGGCGCGTTTGCGGTTGAGCAGGAAATCCTCATCAAGCACAACGATCCCCATACCCGGCTCCAATTCCTGGTATCGCATGATCACTTTATAAAGGTCGCGGCCCGTGGGCAGCAATTTGATGTGGCGTCGTTTGAAAAAGTACGACGTACAACAGAAATCACAACCGCTGGGACACCCGAGGCCCGCAAAGACCATGCCGGTGCGGGACAGCTCCTTGCCGAAAAGCCGAAGGCGACTGACGATGGGAGGATGACGATAGGGCATGGTAATTTCGGGCTCGCCAAGCAGGCTGCGCATGAAGGCGACACCCTCTTCGCGACAGATATGATCGCCATACTTCAGCAACAGCTCATCGGCAAGAACGGTGCCATATCCGCCGAGCACTATCTCAGACTTAGGACTGTGCCGGCGAACCAGCTCCACGACCTCTTTCATGCGATGAAATGTAGCCAGCAAAAAGGACACACCGACCACATCGTAGCCTTTCTTGAGTTCCTTGATTAACTCCCGCTTCGAGGGGTAATGCAGTACAGCCGTGGGCGCGTCCAGATTTTCTGCCACATATTCCAGAGAATAATGAATATGGTTGGCGCGCGGACTGAACAGGCCTTGAGCTCGGGTCACCTGGCCGAACAGCAGCTCGTAGCCAACGCTGGAGGCATCGCCATACCGTTCCCCCAAAGGACGACAAATACTGGTCAAGAGTATCCTCTTCATTCACTTCCTCTCAGTAGATTAGATCCGTCGCCATGCTGCTCCACCAGCTCCCCGGCAACACGCAACCATTCGGTGAAACGTTTAGGCTTGTTCCCCCAGGTGTCTGTGTCCTTGAAAATAATCTCGATCACACAGTCTTTCGAGGCATCTTCTCAGTAGGAAGCTGGAAAAGGGCCCGTATCGTGGTGGTCATTGCTGCAACGCATGAACACCGCCTTTCCCGGGAGCTCATCCGAGACCTTGAGGCCTACCACCTCGGTGTAAAATTTCTTGGTTCTCTCCAGGTCCTTGACGAAGATGCCCACATGCCCAAGTCTCCTTGGCCTCAGCATATTCAACCCTCCTTTCCCGTAACCTTATCACTCCAGTTCTTTTCTCACCCACATCTCCTTTGGCTTGCTCACGTCATCCCACCCGATTTGGTCCATCCCGCAGTAGAGCTGGATGTTGTTTCCGTCCGGGTCGAGGAAGTCGATCGTCATGTCACTTCCCGGCCCCCGTTGCCGCAGCCCTGAAGCGATCGTCACACCTTTCTCCTTTAAGAACTTAAGGGCCTCTCTCAGATCCTCTTCACGATCAACCTCATAAGAGATCTGTTGGACCTCTCTGCGCTCCGTAGAGGACGAACCATGCTTTTCCTTTGGCAGAGGGACAAGCACCGTGTCATGGTGATCTGTGGCGCAGCGAAGGAAGGTAATGCCCTGCTCGTTGACGTCCGAAACCTTAAATCCCAGAATCTCAGTGTAAAACTTCTTTGGAGTCAATCCCAAGCTCTTAGAAATGGCTAAAAACCTCAGCGATGAACAAATTGAAAAAATGCGGCGCGGCGGCCACGATCCCGCTAAGGTTTATGCGGCTTACAAAGCGGCCACTGAATTTAAAGGAGCTCCAACCGTCATCTTGGCAAAAACCATCAAAGGATATGGTTTAGGCGAAAGCGGGGAAGGAAAAAATATCTCGCATCAACAAAAGAAAATGAATCAGGAGGAATTGAAACAATTCCGTACACGTTTTAATATTCCCATTGCCGATGAAGATATTTTGGATACTCCTTTTTTCAAACCCCCGTAAGACTGGGAAGAAATAAAATATTTACACGAAAAAAGTAA
>JACZQL010000330.1 GCA_022545745.1 Deltaproteobacteria bacterium
GGTCTTTAAAAACGAGGTGGAATACCTTCACTGCATGATTACGGCCACCCAGGAAAAAGTGATTCCCGCGCCCGGAAGGCATGGATTGGTTTATGTGGATACGGTGATCGTTGCCCACTCCAACGAGGCAGAATGGCAGAAGTTCAGGGCCGATCATACCAACGAGGCCATCCTGGACCGCATCGTCGTCGTGAGGGTCCCCTACAACCTGCGGCTTTCCGAGGAGGTAAAGATCTACCAAAAGATCATTCGCAACTCGGATTTCCGTGCCCATGTGGCTCCTCATACCCTCGAAGTCGGATCCATGTTCGCGATCCTATCCCGACTGGAGCCCACCAGTAAGTGTGACTTGATGACAAAGCTGAAGATCTACAATGGGGAAGAGGTGGTGGAGAAGGGAAGGACCAAGAAAATGGATTATCTCGAGCTGCGCGAGGCCACCAAACGGGAAGGGATGACCGGGATATCGACTCGTTTCATCATGAAAGCTCTGGATAATTCTCTTTCGGACAATATAGCCGGGAATTGCATCAACCCCATCAATGTCCGGGAGGCACTCATTAGCATGATCAAGGAAGCAGATATTCCCGACGATGCCCGTAAACAGTATCTCGAATTTCTACAGGACACCCTGCATAAAGAATATCTCGAACTCCTGGAGAAGGAAATCACCCGGGCCTTTGTCTACTCCTATCAGGAGCAGGCCGAAACGTTGTTCCAGAATTATTTGGATCACGCGGAGGCCTATGTCAATAAGGGCAAGGTCAAAGATAAAAATACCAAGGAAGAGCTTCTCCCCGACGAGGGCTTTATGAAATCCATCGAGGAACAGATTGCGGTCATTGGATCGGCCGCCGATGGGTTCCGCCAGGAGGTCATTGCCTATCTCTGGGTGGCGAACCGAAGGGGGGAGAAGATCGATTATCGGAGCTACGAACCCCTGAAGGAGGCCATCGAGAAAAAACTGATGACCTCCGTGCGTGACTTGAGCCGTGTCATTACCAAGTCCAGAACGCGGGACGAAGAGCAATCGGAAAAGTATAACGCCATGGCAAAGAACCTCTTGGAAAACGGCTATTGTGACAACTGCGTAGACGTTGTCATGAAGTACGCTGCCAACCACCTGTGGAGGGATTAGCAAGCAAGCGCGGATGGTGAATAACCAATGGGGGATTAACAATCTCGTTTTCGTCTAAGAACTGTAATTTTGCGATTCGCCAATTGTTATTGGCCAGATAAATGGAAACCATTTTCCGTTCCTACCGTTCCTCTTCGGCAGAGCGAAGTGACCGTAGCGCCGGAGATCGCCTGCGACATCGCCAAAAGGTGAGAGAGGCCATCCGGCACAACATCGCGGACATCATCGCTGAAGAGTCCATCATCGGAAAAGACCGCGACCGCATAATCAAAGTCCCCATCCGCGGTGTTAAGGAGTATCGCTTCGTTTACGGCGAGAATACGTCTGGCGTCGGGCAAGGGGGAGAGGGTACCGAACCGGGTCAGGTGATCGGGCAAGGAAAGGATCAGGGTGGGGATCAGATGGCGGGGGATCAACCCGGCATAGATTACTACGAGACTGACGTGACGCTGGATGAGCTCGTGGAGATTATGTTCGAGGACTTAGAGCTACCCTTCCTTCATAGGAAGGGCCTCAGAGAGTTGGAAGTAGAATATCATCAGCGCCGAATGGGCTACCGGAAAAAAGGAATTCGGGTGCATTTGGACAGAAAACGCACCGTTGCTGCCAAAGTGATGCGCAAGATGGCGGCTAAGCGCGGAAACAAGGAGGAGCCTGAACGGTTTCCGTTCCACACCGACGATCTCATCTACCGCCACAAGGTGGTGGAAAGCCGCAGGGAATCCAACGCGGTGGTCCTTTGCATTATGGACACGTCCGGTTCCATGGATACTATGAAAAAATACCTGGCGCGGAGTTTCTTTTTTCTCCTCTATCAGTTTCTCTCCACAAAATACCAGCGAGTGGAAGTCGTCTTTATCGCGCACGATACGGTTGCACACGAAGTGGGTGAAGATGAGTTCTTTCACAAGGGAGAGTCGGGGGGGACCTTTATCTCTTCGGGTTACCGCAAGGCCTTAGAAGTCATCCAGGAACGCTACCATTCCGCCCATTGGAACGTTTACGTGTTCCACTGCTCGGATGGCGACAACTTCGAATCGGACAACACGAATGCCCTTCAAGCCGCCGAGGAAATAGCCAATATCTCTAATCTGTTCGGTTATGGAGAGATCAAACCCTTGGGTTCTGGTTATTACGGCAGCAGCATGATCCATTTCTTTTCCCAACTCCAAAAGGACAATTTTCAAACGGTGCAAATCCAACGGAAAGAGGATATCTGGTCTTCCTTCAAGACCTTTCTTTCCAAGGAACGCGCCCCTCAAGAAGGGCCGTAACAAATTTCCGGATGGCCTCTTACGAAATTTCCGAATTAGAATCCTGGAATGAGAAAATCCTGGCCCTAGGCCACAAGTTCGGCTTAGATTTCTATCCCCTGGAATTTGAAATTTGTGATCACGAACAGATGCTGGGGTTTATGGCCTACTCCGGCATGCCCTCTCACTATCCCCATTGGTCCTACGGTAAGAGCTACGAAAAGCAAAAGACCCTTTATGACTATGGGGTGTCTGGACTGCCCTATGAGATGGTGATCAACTCTAATCCCTGCATCGCTTATTTGATGCGGGACAACTCGCTCCTCCTGCAGATTCTTACCATGGCCCACGTATACGGTCACAATGATTTCTTCAAAAACAATTTCACCTTCGGGTGGACCCGTGCGGAGTTCACCATCGAGACCTTCAAGGCCCATGCGGACCGTGTTCGTGACTATGTGGAGGATCCCAGCATTGGGATGGAAAAGGTGGAGCGCATTCTAGATGCCGCCCATGCACTGTCTTTCCAGTGTCGTCGCAACCTGGCAATTAAAAAACAGACGCGGGAAGAGGAACAAGAACAGCGTCTCGCTCAGTCCAGGCCGATCGTGGACCCGTTTCAGTCGATCCACCGGCGTCCGGAGTATGTGGCCCCCGATCTGACCAAAGTCCCGCTCTACTCGGAAGAGGACCTACTCCTGTTCATTCGGGACCACAACCTATATCTCAGCGATTGGGAAAAGGACCTCCTCACCATCGTCCACGAAGAGACGCAGTATTTCATCCCGCAAATAGAGACAAAGATTATGAATGAGGGTTGGGCGAGTCTTTGGCATAAACGCGTCCTGGAGGCCTTGGAATTGCCCCAGGGCTTCCACATAGAGTTTATGATTCGACATAACCAGGTCTTGAACCCGTCCCCTGGAGCCATTAATCCCTACCACCTCGGAATGAAAATGTGGGAGGACATTGAAAGGAGATGGGACAACCCCACGCCTGAAGAGGAACAGGAGTATGGCCCAAGGAAAAAGCGGGGAAGAGAAAAAATCTTTGAGGTCCGAGAGGTGGAGAGGGATGCCTCCTTTTTGCGCCGTTACCTGACTGAAGATCTAATCCGAGAGCTAAACCTCTTCGAGTATCAGACACGTGGTGACAAGAAGGTCATCAGTCGGGTTGCCGATAAGGACAACTGGCGCGCAATCAAAGAGACCCTGATTCGTGAC
>JACZQL010000331.1 GCA_022545745.1 Deltaproteobacteria bacterium
CCGCCGAGGCAAGGTGGTCGCCCGCCGGCCGCGGATCCAGCCATGCCCGACAGCCCTCACCCACACCCGCACGGCCACGCGCACGCGAACGGCGCGACGCCGGTGCTGGTCGAGGTCACCCGCGGCGCCATGGTCGAGAGCCGCCACCGCGGCCATGCCACCGTCGTCGACTCAGAAGGCGGCGTGGTCATGTCCTGGGGAGAGGCTGAGGCGACGATCTAACCGCGCTCCGCCATCAAGCCCCTGCAGGCGATCGCTCTCGTCGCGTCCCTGGGGGGAGGCCTTTTCTCTCTTTATGTCGCGATCGGGGTTAACTCGATCCCGTCCTATGCCCGGATAATCCGCGGTGCGGTGCTGTCGCAGAAGGAGAAGGAATACGTCGAGGCGGCACGCATGACGGGTGAATCGGATGCGGTGATTATGTACAGGCACATTCTTCCCAATTGCTTTGCTCCCCTCTTGATCCGTCTCAGCCTCGATTTTGCCGGCGCCATTTTGACAGAATCTTCGCTGAGCTTTCTCGGCCTTGGATTTCCACCTCCAACGCCAAGCTGGGGACTCATGTTGAAAGAGGTGAGTCCTTTTCTCGAGCTACAGCCTTGGGCTGCTTTCATTCCCGGTTTGACCATCTCGTTGATGATTCTCGGCTTTAATCTGCTCGGTGACGGTCTTCGGGATGTCTTCGATCCACGACAATATGAACGCTAAAAGTAGTAACCAAAACGCTCTTCTCGAGGTTCGGAATCTCAGAGTCCAGTTCAAATTGAAGGCAGGCATCCTTCCTGCTATTAACGACGTTTCCTTCTCCCTGCAAGAAAGCGAAACGTTGGGGATTGTGGGTGAAACGGGTTCTGGCAAGAGCGTAATGGCCTTTTCCATTCTTCGTTTGATTCCGTCGCCCCCGGGCGAGATCGTCGGAGGAGAGATTCTATTCGAAGGAGAGGACCTGTTAAAGAAATCTGATCGGGAGATGCAAAGGATTCGTGGTCGTAAGATCTCCATGGTGTTTCAGGAACCGATGACCTCATTGAATCCTTCCTTTACGGTTGGACAGCAGATCTCTGAGTGCTTCCGTATTCACATGGGTCACTCCAAGCGAGAGTCCCTTGAGGGATCCCAGTATGTTCTTAATACCGTGCGCGTTCCTTCGCCCAGGACAATGATGGATCTCTATCCCTATGAGCTCAGCGGCGGGATCAGACAGAGAGTCATGATTGCGATGGCCCTTGCGTGCCAGCCCAGGGTACTCATAGCAGACGAACCAACGACGGCCCTTGACGTTACTATCCAAGCCCAGATTTTAGAACTCCTTAAGGAGTTGCAAGAAAAATACAAGATGGCACTTATCTTTATTTCTCACAATCTTGGTGTCGTGGCATCTCTTTGTAACCGGATCGGTGTCATGTATGCGGGTTCCCTAGTGGAGTTGTCGGGTAAGACAAGACTTTTTACCAAGCCCCTCCACCCATATACCGTTGGTCTTTTACGTGCGATTCCCAGGCCTGAGAACCGCGATCAACCCCTCGCAGCGATTCCTGGGTCGATCTGCGATCTGCTGGATCCCCCTTCCGGATGCAAGTTTCACCCGCGCTGCTATAAGGTCAGAGAGATCTGTAAGACGGATCCTCCCAGACTGGAAAAGAAGGCGGGGGACAATCAGGCCGCCTGTTTTTTTCCTGGGGAGTAACGTGAATGAGTCTTCTTGAAGTCAAAGGCCTGACTAAATATTTTGATTTAAGCCCGGGATGGGTGGCTCGGATGCTCTACGGTCAACGGATACTGAAGGCCGTGGATCAGATTAACTTTTCCATCGAAGAGGGGAACATTTTCGGGCTTGTGGGAGAGAGCGGTTGCGGCAAGTCCACCACGGCACGCCTTATTACTCGGTTAGTCCCGGCCACCAGCGGCGAGGTGTTCTTTCAAGGTCAAAATATCCTGAGTTTGCCTAAGAGAAAGGTTCGTGAGCTCAGAAAACATGTTCAAATGGTCTTTCAGGATCCCCATGCATCTCTCAATCCTCGGATGCGAATCCTGGATATCGTGGGTCGCCCTATCAACCTTTATTTTGGGTTGACGGGGGAGAAAAAAGCCAGGCAGGTCGCCGAATTACTGGAACTGGTGGGACTGCAACCAGATCATATTCACCGTTATCCTCACGAGTTCAGCGGAGGTCAGCGTCAAAGGATCGGGATCGCGCGGGCCTTAGCCACGCGTCCCAAACTGATCATTGCCGACGAACCCGTTTCCTCTCTCGACGTGTCAGTACAAGCGCAAATTCTCAACCTCTTCAAGCAACTTCAGCGCGAACTCAACTTGACTATCCTATTTATTTCCCACGATCTGAATGTGGTGGAATATATGGCGGATAGGGTCGCCGTCATGTATGCAGGGAAGATCGTTGAGACGGCACAGACACAGGAACTATTTCACCGTCGCCTCCACCCCTACACGAAAGGGCTCATTGCATCGAATCCATCCATCAATCCGAATGCCAGCAATGAAAAACAAGAAATTCTCAAAGGAGAGGTGGCCCTTCCCATCAATCCCCCTCCGGGATGCAGATTTGACTCCCGCTGTCCTATTCATGTAGACAAATGCAAGACGATTGAGCCGCTACTGGAAGCCAAGCGGTCGAATCATCTTGTAGCCTGCCATGAAGTATAAGCCCGACTTCAGCTTTGCCAAGATACCGTCTGGAATCCTATAGGGTGGGTGTGACATATTGAGGAGGGGGGGTTCTATGAGCGACGATCACCATCACTCCCACGACCACGATGAGATCCAGAGTGTCAAATTGGGCGATTTGACCAGCGTCGGGATCGACATCGGGTCTTCCACCTCACACCTAATGTTTTCACAGATGCATGTGGGATACCCCTCCCTGCACTGCCGGCGCCCCGAGGTACTAGAGCGTAAAGTCCTTAGTCGTTCACCCGTCCTATTGACTCCCTTCTCACGTGACTGGACCATTGAAATGACTCCTCTGGAGAGGCTCGTACAGACCTCCTTTGAGCAGGCCGGTTTGAAGCCCGAGGAGGTGGATACAGGGGCCGTCATCATCACGGGTGAGGCGGCACGACGAAGTAATGCGAAAAATATCGTGGAATATTTTTCTACCCGATCCGGCCGTTTTGTCTGTGCTACTGCGGGACCGAGGTTGGAAATCCTCTTGGCCGCCCATGGGTCCGGGGCTATTCGCCTTAGCCAAGAGAAGGGACTCAATTTGATCAATATTGACGTTGGTGGTGGGACTACAAAAGTCGGAGTCATAAGCCGCGGTAGGTTGGTGGATGGAGGGGTCTTTAACATTGGGGCCCGGGTGGTGGCCCATGAAGGTGGAGTCTTGACGCGCGTGGAAAGGGTCGGACGGAGCTTCTTCGAACAAGTGGGTCATCCCGTTTCGGTGGGTGACTCCTTAGATGCAAGGGCGTGCACCCTTGTCTCCAGGAAGATGTCCGAGGTGCTGTTCGGAATCTTCGGGGGTGCAACACCGGCAGACGAAATAGTGGTCTCTCCCTTCACAGAGGCTCCACCGTTCCATGGTGTCGACGGGGTCATTTTTTCGGGTGGCGTGTCCGTATACATCTCAGGACGAGAACAGAGAGATTTTGG
>JACZQL010000332.1 GCA_022545745.1 Deltaproteobacteria bacterium
CAAGGCCCTATATCGATCGAGAATGAAGCGGGTCTTGGAAAACTGCCCCAACTTAATCCTCCGCCAAGGTAGCGTCGAGCGCCTTATTGTGAATGGCGACAAGGTGACGGGGGTTGAGACCCAAATTGGGGAGGTCTTCGAAGGTCGAAAGGTGATTTTAACTACCGGAACTTTTCTGCAGGGCCTCATTCACGTGGGAGATAAAAACTACTCTGGTGGTCGGGCGGGCGATGCTGCATCCAACGGGTTGAGCGAATCACTCGGTCAGCTTGGATTCAAGATAGGCCGGCTGAAAACAGGTACCTGCCCACGGTTGGATGGTCGGACCATCGATAATACCCGTTTAGCAGTGCAACATGGCGATAGCAATCCTATTCCGTTCTCATTTTCTACACTAAGGATTACTCAGAAACAGATACCATGCTACATCACATATACAAATACCCGCACCCACGATATTATCCGCGCCGCACTGCATCGCTCGCCGATGTATTCCGGGGTGATCAAGAGTAGAGGGCCCCGCTACTGTCCCTCAATTGAGGACAAGGTCGTCCGGTTTGCAGACAAAGCTAGACATCAAATATTTTTGGAGCCAGAAGGCTACGACACCATCGAGGTCTACCCCAACGGCCTATCTACCAGTCTCCCCCTCGATGTCCAGCTCGACATGGTACGATCCATTGAGGGATTGGAACAAGCTGAAATCATGAGACCAGGTTACGCCATCGAATATGACTATATCGATCCGACGCATCTCTATTCAACTCTGGAGACCAAGAACGTCAAAGGTCTTTATCACGCTGGCCAAATTAACGGTACTACTGGGTATGAGGAGGCCGCAAGCCAGGGGATCATAGCCGCTATCAATGCTGTCCTTTCCCTTCGTGAGGAAGAACCGCTCATTCTATCGAGGGATCAATCCTATATTGGTGTGCTCATAGATGATCTTGTCACCAAAGGAACCGATGGTGAGCCTTACCGAATGTTTACCTCTCGGGCAGAATACCGTCTGCTATTACGAGAGGACAACGCAGATCTACGTCTTACCGAATTAGGCTATCAAAAAGGACTTGCCGCGGAAGCTGCGTATCAACGTACCGTCGAGAAAAAAAGGTTGATGGATGAAACCATAGTCTTACTTGGCGAGATGCGCCTTAACCCCACTGCTGAGACGAACCGAAAGCTTGAGTCTCTCGGCTCTGCTCCCCTGCGCACGCCAACTTCCTTTGTACAGCTACTTCGCCGCCCAGAGATTTCATTCCATCATTTGACCGAATTTGAACCCACACTGAATGAAACGCCGCCCGATTTGAGCCTACAGGTTGAGTTACAGATAAAATATGCAGGCTACATTCAAAGACAGCTCGAAGGAGTTGACAGATTCAGAAAGATGGAAGACGTCCACCTCCCTGAAAACATTGACTACTCAAAGATTACCGGCCTATCCCGAGAAGTACGAGAAAAGTTGACTCATATAAGACCCCGTTCCCTTGGCCAGGCGCATCGAATTCCAGGGATCACACCAGCGGCGGTATCCCTCCTGTCCATCTATCTGAAAAAGAGAAAGCTTGCCTAAAAAATCAGAGAGCCCAGGTTCGCAGCAGAGCAGGCAACTACTTCTAAGGGGTACAGACGCCTTAGGGATTGCACTCTCCCAAAAGCAGGTGGAAAACTTTCTTTCTTACATTGATCTGATCCAATTATGGAATGCAAAATTCAATCTCACGGCAATAAGAAGCACACCTCTAATCGTTCGACACCATTTCATTGACTCCCTGGCTATTGCCCCCTTCACAAATCCCTACAAACGTCTGATGGATATAGGCAGTGGCGCTGGATTCCCCGGGATTCCTCTAAAGATAATTTTCCCAGATAAGGAAATTACCTTGGTTGATTCCCAAAGGAAGAAAATAAATTTCATGAAAGAAGTAGTCCGTCTTCTCGAGCTAAAAGGCGTCGAGGTCATTAAAGCAAGGGTAGAGGAGCTGAATCCATCTCAGAACGGTCTGTTTGGTGAGACTGTAGCTCGTGCCTTTGGACCATTGGATCAATTCCTCCAGATCTCAGCAGGTCTCCTAGCCCCAGGGGGACAAGGCCTTTTCATGAGCGGTCCAAAAGGCCCCACAGCCTATACGAATATTAAGGACAAGTGTATCGAGCGGGGCTTCACCAAGAGCCGGATAGAAAGCTACCTTCTTCCCATCGGTAATGAGCAACGAACGCTCCTTATATTCTCTAAGAATTGATTGTTTCACGTAAAACAACTTTTTTCTTCCATTTTGCTCACTAATGTGCTAAAAAATACCATAAACTTTAATGTAACCTATTGATTTTAAAGAGATTTCTATTGGTAAAGGTTATCGCCATAGCCAACCAAAAAGGAGGGGTGGGCAAAACAACCACGTCGGTCAACCTCGGTGCTTCCCTGTCAGTCGCGGACAAAAGAACACTGCTTGTGGATGTTGACCCCCAGGGCAACAGTACCACAGGGCTGGGTATTGATCGGTCAACACTCACCAAAAGCATTTACCAGGTGCTGATTGGGGCCAGTCCCCTCTTAGATGTTCTCTGTCCAACGGAACTTCCGCGCCTATCCGTTGCTCCGGCAACTAGAGATTTGATCGGTGCGGAGATTGAACTCGTCACCGAAGAGGGAAGAGAGCAGCGTCTAAAAGAGTCGCTCAAATCCGTTCAAGACGAGTTCGATTATATTCTCCTCGACTGCCCGCCATCCCTAGGGATCCTCACCTTGAATGCGCTAACCGCTGCCGACTCGCTGATCGTCCCCCTTCAGTGCGAATACTACGCCCTCGAAGGTTTAACCTCTCTTCTCGAAACCCTACGGGTTGTCCAGAAAGGGTTGAACCCGAGTCTCTTTCTCGAGGGAATTTTGCTCACCATGTTTGACGGCCGTAGCCGTCTCTCGCAGCAGGTTGCTGAAGAGGTCAAGAAACATTTTCCAGGCCGTCTATTCCAAACGGTAATACACCGTAATGTCCGTCTCAGCGAGAGCCCAAGTTACGGCAAACCAGCCCTTCTATACGACGTTCGCTCCACTGGGGCCCAGAGTTATCTAGAATTGGCAAAAGAACTCATGAGATGCGAGGAGGAAAGGCATCATGCAGAAGAAGGCATTGGGTAGGGGCCTTAGCGCCCTAATCCCTGATATCGAGACCACCAAGACTTCTCAGCTAGCGGTGGAGGTGGAAAGAATTTCCCCTAATCCTCGACAGCCCCGTCGTTCATTCGACGAGGAGCAGATTAACGAACTGGCAGAGTCTATCCGAGCGAAGGGCGTCATTCAGCCACTTTTGGTGCGGCGTAACGAACACGGATACGAACTCATCGCGGGGGAGCGTCGCCTACGGGCATCGGTCAGGGCTGGACTCAAGGAGGTCCCGGTCATCGTTATTGAAGTCAACGATACCGAATCCCTTCAGTTGGCGTTGATTGAAAACCTTCAACGCGAAGATCTTAACCCCATGGATGAATCCCGTGCCTTCCAACGCCTTCAGGAAGAGTTCAACTTAGGCCAGGAACAGATCGCTACGATGGTGGGGAAGAGCCGACCGGCGGTGGCGAACTGCATGCGACTCGCTTTTCTTCCGGC
>JACZQL010000333.1 GCA_022545745.1 Deltaproteobacteria bacterium
GCCCAACTCTCCCAGAAGACTAATAGCGCTCCTCACGCCAGATTCCACTTCTTCGTCAAGGTAATCCCAAAAGTGCTCTTTAGGGATTCCAACTTTTGTTTCTTTAAGGTCGCCGTCCAGGGCCTCGATATAGTTGGGAACGGGCACAGGGGCGCTGTATGGGTCCCTGTCATCACGACCGGCAATCACCTGCATCACCAGGGCGCAGTCTCGAGCGGTTCGAGTCAGGGGACCTACATAATCGTTGGGTATGCCATAAACCCCCACTCCGTAACGGCTGATCCGTCCGAAGGTGGGCTTCAGACCCACAATGCCACACAAAGAGGCTGGGTTCCTGACCGAACCGGCATTGTCTGTCCCTATGGATCCCAGACACATATCGGCGGCGACGGCCGCCGCAGACCCTCCGCTTGATCCCCCGGGAATTCTTTTCCGATCCCAGGGATTATAGGTGGTTCCAAAATAGGGATTTATTGTAGTTCCACCGCTCGCCCACTCGTGCATATTTGTCTTTCCTAAGATGATCGCTCCCGCCGCTTTCAGTCTCGCCACCACCGTTGCATCAAAATCCGGCTGCCACTCAGCGAGGATCTTTGAACCTGCTGTCGTTCGGATTCCCTTGGTTGCCAGATTGTCTTTGATGGAGAACGGGATTGCGTGAAGCGGCCCACGGTATTTCCCGCGCTTGATTTCTCTCTCTGCCACCTCGGCATCGGCAATGGCTTGCTCTTCCGTCACAGTCGAATAGGCGTTGAGTAGAGGATTCAGTTTCTTTATCCTCTCCAAATATTGACTTATTATCTCAACCGGTGAGATCCTCCGGCGCTTGATCTGAGGAGAGAGTTCAGAAATGGTCAGTTCTTCCAAATTTAACGTCTTCATCGTTTCACCTTCTTTACCTTTTTGATTCCCTTTGCCCTTTTATCAACCTTCATGACAGGCGAGACTCCGGCGAGATCGACGTCATTCAAACGCTGAAACATTCGATTAGCGGACTCCCACTGTTTAGCAATCAGCTCAACCTCCTCTTCACTCAGTTTGAATCCGTACTCCGAATCGAGCTGTCGAATCAATTCCTTCATATGTCACCTCCTACCTACGGACAGTTTTTCATCGCCTTCTAAATGCCATTACCGAGGTCTTTAACCTTTTACTCCATTTGCCTTAGTCCATGCAATATTCATCCCCGTACCCCGGACCTTTATGGACAGTCGACTTGAAATTGAGTTATCAATCTAATATTGAACGGATAATTATCACTTAGGAAAGAGGGAAATGAGTGCCAACAGGGAGATCGATTTGGCCAAGCCATCCAAATACCTAAGAGAAGACAACCTCGAGCACAGTGCCCTTGCCGAAGAGATCGAGCGTAAGCATGTTGCCATTACTGCCGCAAAACACATTGTCCTAAAGGGGCATCCATTGGTGGTCCACCCAGGCGTGTTCAGTCCCGAATTTTCTCTGATTGGCGATCTCTTAGTAGAAACAATGGATATCCAATCCGAGGATGTTGTCCTCGACCTGGGAACTGGAACAGGATTCCAGGCCATAGTGGCTTCAGATAGGGCCAGACAAGTGCTCGCCATCGACAAGCAACCAGAGGCGGCCCAATGTGCTCGCAAGAATGTGGAGCTCAATCACTTGGAGGAAAAAATTGAGGTCCGTCATGGGGACCTATTTTCCGCGGTTACTCCCTCTGAGACCTTTGACGTCATCCTATTCAATATCCCCTTTCCACCCTGGAAGCCCAAGACTCCATGGCAAGAGGCCAATTTTGACGAGGGGCATCAACTGCTCAGGAGGTTCCTCAGCCAGGCCAAATCTTTTTTAAAGGCCGGAGGTCGCATCGGCATGACCTGGTCTGACCTGGGAGATACGTCCTATTTACATGACCTATTAAAAGACGAAGGGTATTTCCACAAAATCCTCATTGAACGTAGGGTCAAAGGTGTGGGCCAGTATGTCTATGAGTTGAGGCACCTCAACCCTGCCAAAGATACCTGAAATGTTCGGTTGAAGTTTAGATTACGGAATCGGAGAAACGATCACTCGCGCGAAGGCGCAAATCACGCCAAGATGTTAAAAATTGGAAGGAAATTCTTTCCTTGCCTAGCAAGGGCTCTAGTCCCCAATGGAGATATGTTTTTGTTTGTCGTCGTCTCCCGACAAACAAAAAAGGGAATTGCGGTGAAATGTCCTAATCCTTATCTGCGATAATCGGCGAAAATCTGCGGTTAATATCTCTTTCCGGTCTTGGCGCGAAAAACTCTTCGGTAAGAATCTAAAAGAGGCACCCGGACTAAAGGCTACGAGCCTTTCTCTTCCCCCTTGGCCGCCCCCCCTTCACCCCTGGGCATATAACCTATTTGATCGAATGGGTTGACCACGCTCGTGGCGACATTTCGGAGGTGAGAATTGATGCGTTTCAGATAACGGAAATACAATGCCAATGAGGCTGCATCATCACTGGAAACGTTCTTATCCGATCCTTTGATATAATCGATGACCCGTTCATCACAGAGCCGATTCACCCACTGATAATCACCAAGCAGTTTTTCTGCCCCCTGAACATCCGTGGCTTCAAAAATCCTCCGCACCTGTTTAAAGGTATCCTCCACTGCGTTTTCAATCCTCTTCAAGTCCTTTTCGTACATTCCGCCCTGTAATCTCGCTGGGTGGTGCATGGCCATCTCCACGATATTTTTTGTATAGTCCCCCACCCGTTCAATGTCGATAATAATACTCACCAGCAGCAAACCTGAATTTACGTCAGCGGCCCCCGCCACCGCCAAATGACTCAAAACATTTCTGCGAACTTCCCTCTGGAATTTATTCACCGCGATGTCTTGATCGTGGATGTTGATATCAAGCTTACTGATGTCCGATTCCCGCAAGGATGTTTTTGCCTTCAAAAACATTTCAAAGGTAAGGTCCACCATTTCATAGGAGCGTTGGTAAGCCCTATCGAGAAGGGTGTCTTTCTTAAAGATGGCGAAGAGTTCTTTAAATATCATCGATCACCTCACCTGAATAATAGGATAACGCCTATAGGTATGAGGAAAAAGACCGTAATGATATACAAAAAGGGGATCCACTTACTCGTGATGGCCCAATCCGAAATCCTCCTGGCTAACCACAGGGGTAGCTTCCTGAAGGGCCACCATATCACAATCCCGGTAATATTAAACAAAAGGTGCACAAATGCAACGACCACCGCCTTGGGATTTTCGGTGGCTAGAGAAGCCAGCATGGCCGTGAAAGTGGTACCGACATTTGCCCCCAGGGTGTATGGGAAGATCTGTTCGAGGCTCAAGATACCCGCTCCTGCCATGGGCACGATCAAACTCGTGGTGATGGAACTGCTTTGGGCTAGAATGGTGAGCAGGAGCCCCACCACAAAGCCCCTCACAGCGGTTCTGAATAGGACCTTGTCAAACCACACCTCCGCCCTTTTTACCACAAGGACCCGCAGGACACTCACAATCCCATTCAAAGACAAAAAAAGTACAATCAAGGACAAAACAAAGAGAACCCAAGGGTAGGATCCGATCCACTGGACCATCAAGGCAACCATTGGCTTCGTGTCAGCCTTAACGGGATTGAAGAGCTG
>JACZQL010000334.1 GCA_022545745.1 Deltaproteobacteria bacterium
AGGATGAAGGGGAGAGTTGGTGTCAGATTGCCAGCGGGATTGCAAGAGTATCGAAGGCGGGTCATTACCGGCAGCTTCAGTAACCCTGCTCACTCAAACAGAGTACGCCATTTGGTGTAAAACCGGGATCTGAGTTCGTCGCTGGCCCTGTTCACTTTGGGGAATTGGTCTCTCCACTCCCAAGGTCGGCAGGCAACAATCAAGGCACGGCTGGCTTTGAGGTCTCCCCGATCCTTCCTTTCAGGGGATAGGATAGGGTCAAGCCACGTGGTTGGGCAGTCCGGTTGAATTTCAAAAGAAGTCTCAGGATCGCTCCGCGTTGCAATGGCCCACAGGACCTCTTCCGCGTTGGAAGGGTCAATGTCATCCTCCACCACTACGATTAACCGACACATGCTGTGCATCAGTCCAGAGGCGACCCTGCCCACTTGCTTTGCATGGCCCGCGTATTGCTGCGTTATGGAGACCACCGTGATTAGACCGGGGCCTGCGTTAAGGGAAAAGACACTCTTAATCCCCGGAATGCCTGTCTTCTCCAATCCGTCCCATACTGTGAGGGTACTCGCATCAGGGGGGCATACCCAATTTTTCGCCGGTGGCTTGAGAGGGGGTTCGCCATGTTGGATGGGGTTTGTCCGGAAATAGAGGGCCTGAACCCGAATGACAGGTCTCATCCTTTCACCTGCCGCATAGTAACCGGTGTATTCCCCGAAAGGTCCCTCCATCCTCTGCTCCACACTGAGGGGTGGTACCTCCCCCTCAATGATCATCTCCGCATGGGCTGGCAATGGGAGACCGCTCCTCGGGCCCGGGAGGGTTTCCTCCGGCTCTCCCTTGAGGAATCCTGCTAACTCATACTCCGGTGTTGCCCACGGAGCTCCGCTGATGGATGCGAAGAACAGATAGGGATCAAGGGTCACGGCCACTGCAATAGGACAGTTCTTTCCCCTGGACCACCATTTTTGCATCTGCAGGCTCCCATGGTGGTACGGAGAAATCTGGAGACCCAGTGTCTTGGCATCGTGGACCACGCATCGATAGGTGCCGAGGTTCACCCATCCCTCATCCGGATCTTGGGTGATGACGGCACACCCGGTCCCCACATAGTTCCCCCCATCCTGCTCATGCCATAGGGGCACCGGGAATTTTAGGAGATCAACTGCCTCCCCATCCTGTACGTTTTCCATCACGGGACCAGAGGAAACCCTGACGGGTTTGATGGGCTGGTAATTTCTGAATTTTTCTCGCCATGCCTTTAACAGTTCCAAGGGCGAGCCTCCTTCTGGAAGGCCAAGTGCCAGGGCGTTACGAAACGATGTTGAATAAGGCTTGGCAGCGATCCGATAACCCTTGGGGTAGCCATTGATCCGATCAAAGAGGAGCATGGGTCCTTGACGCTCACACATCAACTCCGTTAGCGTACCAATTTCAAGGTTACAGTCTGCTCCCTCCACTACTTTCACATCTCCGCGCTTCTCAACCTCGGTCAGAAACTCGCGAAAATCTCTCCAGGCCATTTGTCTGTTCCTTCCTGAACTGCCAACAACGCTACACCTTAGGGCATCGTGTCACTTCGTCAAACAATAGTATTTGAGATCCATACTGAGAACTGTCGTAAAGTTCAACCGGTTTGCGCCCTAGTGCCTATCAGGCCCATAGGGGAAAAGCATCACCATGGAACTTACAAATGCGTGGGTATGTTATAGAATGGAGGTGAAGCGGAGCACATCCCATATGTCCAGCAACAGTGTGCGCAAGTGGTTGAAACCTGTGCTCTTCCTGGTCTTTCTTGCGGCTGTGGTCTTTTCGGTGCGAGCCTTTGGTGTGGGGGAACGCCTTGGAGAGCTGCGGGATTGGATCCGGGGTCTAGGCGCTTGGGGGCCTGTGGTCTTTGTGCCGCTCTATGCCCTAGGAGTGGTGGCAGCGTTACCCGGCTCCGCCTTGACCATCGCTGCAGGTGCCCTCTTTGGGTCAGTCCTTGGCGTTGTCCTGGTGATCAACGGGGCCACCATTGGTGCTAGCCTTTGCTTTCTCATAAGTCGCTATCTCGCCCGAGATACCATCGCAGCTTGGCTTGGTAAAAATGAGAAGTTCCAACGTTTGGATCAGCTGACTGAGAAGCACGGTGCCATGATTGTGGCCATAACGCGATTGGTTCCCCTCTTTCCCTTCAACCTGTTGAACTATGGATTTGGTCTTACTCGGGTTCCTTTCTGGACATACGTGGTGTGGTCATGGCTGTGCATGCTACCGGGTACGATCCTTTACGTAGTTGGCGCGGATGCCTTCACCCGCGGCATCGCCGAAGGTGAGATTCCGTGGGGGCTGATTGCTATCGTGGCCGGAGTGGCGGCTCTGCTCACCGTCCTAGTGCGCCAGGCACGCAAGAAACTTCACGAGAGTGAGATGAAAAGTGAGGACGTACCCAGCAAGGAAGGCTCAGGCACCGGACTGAAGATTTAGCATCAGAGCAAATAAAAACGGAAATCAAAAGATGGCACCTAACCGGGAATTCACGTCAGAGGGGTCATGATATTTTTCTGATAGGCTGGGCGTTCACAGAGACGTTTGTACCACTGCTCGACTCGGGGCAATTGAGGACGATGGATGGACAGGTTGAACCAGCGATGGGCCCAAACACCCAGCGGGATATCACCCATGCTGAAGGTATCCCCAGCCAGGTAACTGCTTTCCCTAAGAGTGTGATCAACCATCTCCCACTTTTCAGCAGCTTGGTGTCGAGCCCTTTCAATGGCCACCAGGTCCCGCTCGCCTTCGGACTTTCGAATCAATCCCAGGTAGACAGTCACCATAAACGGGTTCATCGCCGTCAGCTGCCAATCCATCCAGCGGTTTGCGCTGGCCCGTGCTTCCATGGTGGTAGGGAGGAGTCGCCCGTTCCCGTGTTTTTCAATAAGATAACGGACAATGCTGTTGGATTCCCACAGCACAAATCCCTCATCCTCAATGGTTGGAATGAGACCGTTGGGATTTAAGTCCAGGTAGGGTTTCTCTCTATTTTTGCCAAAGGCCCCAGCGATATTGATGCGCTCAAAGGGGACGCCCAATTCATCACAGCACCACACCACCTTTTGAACGTTGGATGAGTCCTTTCTCCCCCAGACCTTTAGCATTTCGGTGTCTCCTTACAGAGGAACACCGGCCAACATGCAGGTGTTGACCGTCTACCCATTGGAGGCGCTCATCCCATCACTCAGCGATTCGCATAGTCCATCGCCTCGTTTGCGCTCCAATCCCCTTTGGGCTTTTTCTTCATCTCTTCGCACCACTCCTTGCTCCCAACCTCGGGGGGAGCAGGCCGTTAATGGATTAAAAACCAAAACAAAATCAGTATCGCTACGATTCGCATTCCCGGTATCGTAAAAACAAGAAGTTGGGCATTAGATAGCCTAGAATAGAGTTAAGATCAATAGACCCTTACCGATAGAATGTTCAACAGAACGACTTCAGGAAACCAGCTATCAGTTATCAGCAGTCAGCTATCAGCCTTTAGCAAATTAGTGGAAAGTACTGAGTGCTGAGTACTGAGTCCGCTTAGCGCTTAGCGCTTTGCTGTTCCCCAGTCTGCGTAAATCTT
>JACZQL010000335.1 GCA_022545745.1 Deltaproteobacteria bacterium
AAGGCGGGCTGAAGGATGGCTGTTTTGAAAATTCTCAGCTTTTTGCCGGCTAGAGGTCAAAAGGGAGTTTTTATTATTTCTCGGTGACCTCGGAAGGAGAGCGCGTGTCTCAGACAGTTCCTGGAACTGAATTCGATGCCTCCCGGCTCACTCCGGTCGAGCGCTTCCTTCGCATCTTCACGGACATTCGTCCAGGCGAAGGCAGGACGGGGTTGATGATGTTCGCCAACGTGCTGCTCATTCTCTGCGCCTATTACTTCGTGAAGCCGCTGCGCGAGGGCTGGCTGGCGGTATCTACCATCGAGGGGCTGACCAAGTTGGAACTCAAGGCCTACTCGAGTTTCGCCCAGACCGTGATCCTGGTTGGGGTTGTGGTGGTCTACGGCCGTCTGGTTGAACGCTGGCAGCGCAGCGTGCTGATCACCCGTGTGACTCTGTTTTGCATGGTGAACATGCTCATTTTTTGGCCCCTCCAGCCAAATTTTCTGTTCGGCCCGCTGCCTGGTGTAGGGATCATCTTTTACCTGTGGGTCGGCATGTTCGGAGTCTTCGTCGTAGCCCAATTCTGGGCCTTTGCGGCGGACCTCTATACTGAGGAGCGGGGCAAGCGCCTGCTCCCGATGATTGCCATCGGGGCCACCAGCGGCGCCGTCGTTGGGGCCTGGCTAACCAAACAGCTCGTGGGCTCGGGGCTGGTACGCACCGAGTACCTCTTGCTCGTGGCCCTCGTGCCCCTTGGGGCCTCGATCGTGCTGATGCGCAGCGCGGATAGGAGGGAGGGAGACCGCAGCGACACATCAAATCGCGGGCGGCCAAAGCAGCGAACCGAGGGAGCCATACCGCTAGTCTTGGGGACGCGGTTCCTGCTGGTGGTTGCCGTCATCACCCTGATCCTGAACTGGGTCAACACCAACGGGGAGAACCTGCTCTTTCAATTCGTGCAAGATAAGCTGACGGGAGACCTGAGCGCCAAGGGAATCACGGGCCCGGACGAGATGCTCCCTCGCCTGCGTGAAGCCACGACCCTATTCTACGGAAGTTTCTTTCTCTGGGTGAATCTCTTCGCGCTCGGTATGCAGGCCCTGCTTGCCTCCCGTCTGCTAAAGTACGGCGGGTTTGGTGCGATCTTCCTGATGCTACCCGCCATCGCCCTTGTCTCATATTCAGCCATGTTATTGATACCGCTCCTGGCCGTGGTCAAATGGATGAAGGTGGCGGAGAACTCCACGGACTACTCCATCAACAATACGGCCCGCCACGTGCTCTGGTTACCCATGAGTCAGGAGGTCACCCTCAAGGCAAAGCCCACCATTGACTCGTTATTCGTAAGGGCGGGAGATGGACTGGCAGCCCTCACCGTCCTGCTCGGGGTTCGCGTGTTCACCCTACCGCTGACGTCTTACGTCGTGGTGAGCCTCGTGTTGGTGGTCATATGGTTGCTCGGCGCACTATGGGTCGTACGAGAGCACAAGACCCTCTCCGCGAGTCAAGCCACTGAACCGAAGACATAAGAGTTTTGGACTCATGCTCGGGGGCCCCCATTGACCAAGTTCCTCGCAAGGAAAGGGTTCACCGGTGGAGGGGTGATGTGCGGGCGTCAACGGATAAAAAACAATCTTAGGTCAGAGATAGTCTCTGATCAGGATCTCGGCGATTTGCACGGCATTCAAGGCAGCGCCTTTGCGCAAGTTGTCGGCCACAATCCAGAGATTGAGACCGTTGGGTACTGAATCATCCTCTCGGATCCTCCCCACCAAGGTGGCATCCTGCCCCACCGAATCGATTGCCATGGGATAAACATCTGTCGCCGGGTCATCACAGAGAAGGACCCCCGGGGACTTCCGGAGGATATCCTTGACCTCTTCCACTGTCAATTTCCTCTCAGTTTCGACATTCACCGACTCCGAGTGGCCGCAGAAGACCGGAACTCGCACCGCAGTGGCAGTCATGCGTATGGAGGGATCACTGAGAATCTTACGGGTCTCGTCGACCATCTTCATTTCTTCCTTGGTGTAACCACTGTCCAGAAAGGCATCGATATGGGGAATACAGTTGAAGGCGATTTGATGGGGGAATTTTTCTTTCTTAATCTCCCGCCCATTGAACAGGGCAACGGACTGTTGGCTCAGTTCTTCCATCGCCATTCTGCCGGCACCGGAGACCGACTGATAAGAGGACACCACCACCCGTCGGATGCCAGCGGCATCGTAGATGGGCTTGAGGGCAACCACCATTTGAATGGTGGAGCAGTTGGGGTTCGCAACGATCCCTCGCTTGGCGTAACCGGCAATATCCTTTGGGTTGACCTCCGGAACTACCAGGGGAATGTCCGGCTCCATGCGGAAGTGGGCAGTATTGTCCACCACAGCCGCACCCGCCTTTGCTGCCAACGGAGCAAATTTGGCACTGACCTCCGCGCCCGCCGAAAAAAGGGCTAAATCCATGTCTTGGAATGAATCCTCTTGGAGTTCCTCCACACGAACCTCTTTACGACGAAACGGCAGCATCTGGCCCGCCGATTTTTTGGAGGCCAAAAGGCGAAGCTCTTTGACAGGAAAGAGCCTCTGTTCCAAGATCTCGCGGATCTGTTCCCCAACGGCCCCCGTAGCTCCAACCACTGCGACACGATACTCCTGTTTTTTCACAACGCAAAACCCCGGAGAATCATTTATCCTGCCTTTTGAATCTTTTCTCTGACCAGCCTTCCCATTTCCTTGCAGCCGATCAGGCGGCAACCCTCTTCCTGAATATCCGCCGTTCGGTACCCTTCGTCGAGAACATCCCCCACCGCCTTTTCAATTCGCTCAGCGGCCGCTCCTTGATCGAGGGAATGACGCAGCATTAGGGCAACCGTTAAAATCGTGGCAAGGGGATTCGCCATATCTTTCCCGGCGATGTCAGGCGCACTTCCATGAACGGGCTCATACATCCCCACCTTTCCTCCAATACTGGCAGAAGGTAGCATCCCAATGGAACCCGTCAGCATCGCAGCCTCGTCACTTAAAATATCGCCAAACATATTGGTCGTAACGATCACATCAAACTGTTTCGGATTTCTGATGAGTTGCATCGCACAGTTATCCACGAGCATATGGTCCAGCTGGATATCCGCAAAGCCACCCTCCTTGTGGACCTGTGTGATGACCCTGCGCCATAGCTCCGTAGCCTCAAGGACATTGGCCTTATCCACTGAGAGGACTTGATTCCTTCGTCTTCGCGCCGCCTCAAAGGCAACCCGGCCGATGCGCTCGATCTCGGGGGTCGTATAAACCAGGGTATTCACGCCGCGTTCCGTACCCTCCGGGAGTTTGGTCACCCCTTTGGGCTCGCCAAAATAAATTCCACCGGTTAATTCCCGCACCACCAAGAGGTCCGTGCCTTCCACCACCTCCCTCTTTAGGGTTGAAGCTGAGGCCAACGCGGAAAAGAGTTTCACCGGCCGCAGATTGGCAAACAGACCTAATTCGCGGCGTAACGCCAGAAGGGCTCGCTCCGGGCGAACGGAGTAATCCAACCCGTCCCACTTGGGTCCCCCCATTGCCCCCAGGAGAACCGCATGGCTCTCCTTAGCCAGTTTCAGGACTGGATCAGTCAAGTGTT
>JACZQL010000336.1 GCA_022545745.1 Deltaproteobacteria bacterium
CATATCCATCGCCAATTCCGACGCCACCAACAAAAAACGCACCGAAGTGGATGAAACCACCTACGCGAAATCGACGGCGTTGGTGGTCAACGACTGGGAAAGCGTCATCGACAACGACCAGACCGAGCTCCTCGAGCCCTTGGAAGCGGGGCTTATCAGCCGCGACCGCATCATCGAAGCCCTCGCCGCGCGCCGTTGATGTTGATCCAGTCTGCTCCCGACTGCTTGTTGCAGGTGTTCTGTCTGGGTCAGGAGCATGAGTTTGTTGATCGCCTGTTGGTCCAGGTTGTCAATGAGCCCGATGACGATGCCCAGCCGCACATGGCTGAGCAGTTGCATCGATTCTTCGGGCGGCTCGGCTGTCGCTGCGCTCGAAGAGGAAATCGTCGAAGGTATCCTGCTTCTCGCCGAAACCGAGCAGTGCCCCGTAGGCCTCGTTCCATTTGTAAGTGATTGGTAAAGTGCCACCCACCACATCCTTGAGATTAGCGCGCATGAGACCGTTGCCGATGGCTGCATTGGTGTATCCAACCGGCTTTGTAACAGGCTGGACATCCTGGGGGAACGGCTCTTGGAACATGGAATCGAAAAATCCCACCATGGGAGCGTCAAGGCAGTCCAACCAGATAACCGGCTTGTCCTCGGGGTTGTTGTGGTCATGCCATACCCAGCTGGGCGTCAGTGTCAAATCACCGGCCTCCATTAGGAAGCGCTCACCGTCCTGCACCGTGAACGCGCCGCGGCCCTCAATGACAAAACGGATTGCGGCTGCCGTGTGCCGGTGAGCCTCCGCGATCTCCCCTGGCCAAACGATCTGGATGGCTGCGCTCATCGTCTTCGTTGCGCCAGCCTCCGAGTTCTTTAGCCCGGGATTGCGCATCCTGAGTGCACGGCGAAAACCCTTACCCTTCAGGCTCTCGAGCTGACCCGCCTGGTAGGCGAGCTCGCGCATCTTCTCCCAGCGCCAGACATAGGGTTGAAGCTTGGGTCGCACGCCGGGGGCCATGTGGCTCAACCACAGCGGGTTGATGTTTTCGTCGTCGAGGGTTTGGTGGTAGTCCTTTTCGTCCTCTGGAATCAAAGAGTTCGCCGCTATCTTCTCGCTGATAGTCCGACTCCCACGCGAAGCGCCCTTGGACGGTACCGATTTGGATTGTACTTTTTGTTCCATATATGACCTCCTTATTGTACTTCCGTCTTATGGCAGGAGAGCCGCCGCATTTGTTCCCAGAATCTTGCGTTTGCTTTCTTCCGATAGCCGCTTGCTTTCGATAATGGGTTTCGTCACTTCACCGGGTTTGGCAGAGTCCCAGTGGGGAGAGTCAGTGGCTAGCACAAGATTATCGTCACCCAGGAGCTCGATAGCCCACTCAAATAGCGGATCTTCGAAGGGCTCACAACCCACATAGACCTGGCGCTTGAAATAGTCGCTGGGCTTCATCTTCAGCCAGGGTACCAGATGGGGAAGCTTTTCGAAGTGCTCGTCCATGCGGGCGAGCCACCAAGGCATATGGGAGGCGCCTGCTTCGAGGATCACGACCTTTAAACCCGGAAATCGTTCCAGGACCCCGCCACAGATAAAAACCATACAGCTAACCATACCTTCAAAGACCCTACCCACCATGTGCGAGAAAAAGAAGTTTTCCGCGAACCGATCCTGCCCCAGGGACCCTGTCTTGGTATCATGGATGATGATCGGTACGTGTAACTTCTCGAGTTCATGATAAACAGGTTCGTAATAGGGATCCGACCACTCACGCCCTTTGACCGGGACCGCCTTTAGATTCAACGCCTTTGTGCCCATTTCCCTGATACGGTGGAGTTCCTTGATGGCTTCGTTCCGGTCTTGCATAGGAATGACCCCGGCCCATTGAAGCCGTTCAGGGCACTGTGAAGTGTAGTGAGCCATGAAGTTGTTCTGCGCACGGCAGTAGGCTGCTGCCAGCTCGGGATCATCTGGAAACCACAAGGCGTCAAGTGCAGGCGAGTTCGGCGATAGTACCGCAATATCGATCCCATCTTTATCGAGGTTTCTCACACGCCCCTCTGGCGTCAAATCCTCGGGGCGAACCCACTTTGGTTTCTCTGCATTCTGTCTGGTCACCTCCGAGCCAATCATGATACGGTTGCCGATCAGGGTCCGCCGCCGCTCATCAGGTTTTGTCGGTAGCCTTTTGGGTAAAAAGGGCTTCCACTTTTCTTCAATGTGACCTTCCCAGTTGTCCAGGTCACCTACCAAATGGCTGTCCAGGTCAATGATAGTCATCCCGTTTACAGACATTTTGGTCCTTTCTTCTCCCCAGAGGATATTCCAAGCTGGAAAGCCTTTTTTAGGAATCTGCGACTCCCCGATACTACACCACTTGCTGGATTTAGCAAACAACTTGCAGGATGCTTCATCGGGGAAAAAATCGCCGGTATGAACCCGGCCGAAGAGATTCCTTGGGGTTGAATCTCTCACTCTTGACAACAGCTGCGGAATACATTTATCTAGGTGCTGTTCTCATTTTTCGGGCAAGGAGGGTTTATGAGCAAAAAAATCATTTTGGCATTGCTATCATTGGCAGTTGTTCTCACATCCAGTCCGACCCCAGCCAAAGATTACTTCGAGGGCAAGACCATTACGTTGATTCTGGGGAGCCAACCCGGAGGGCGCAGAGACGCCGTCACACGAACTACGGCCAAATTCCTCTCCAAGCATCTCCCGGGAAACCCCAACGTTATAGTCCAAAATATTCCGGGCGGTAAGGAAATCCCTTCGCAGTTAAAGATTTTTAACGGCAGACCCGATGGCTCGATTTTGGGCGTGGTCAACGCCACCTAGAGGTCCCCTATTTTGGCACGCCTGGGGCTAACTTTGATCCCAACAAATATGCGTACATTGGATCAGCGGGTACCGGCGTTTTTCGCCAGACCCTGTTAACCGCTACACGAGCAAAGTTCTTTACCCTGGAGGACTTGAAGTCACGTGAAGTGGCTCTGGGTGCCCACCGGGTGGGGCATCGTGTGTATATGGTCTGCCGCCTGATTGGCGAAGTCCTGGGCCTGAAGATTCGCTGGGTCCTTGGCTACTCCTCACCGGAACGTTATATCGCCGTGGAGCGTGGCGAGATAGACGGAGGTTATAACGACGCCGCCAGTGCCATGAGGGACCGGCCCGACTGGTTCGACAAGCGACAAATTTATGCTCCGGTGGCAACTACGCTACCAGAGTTTATGCCTCCCATAGATCATCCCGTCTTCGCGAATACAGTTTCCCTCATGCAATTCGCCAAAACGGATCTCCACCGCGATATCATCCGAAAGTTAAATACCACGGACCGGTTAGGCGGTGCATTTGCCTTCCCCCCGGGCACGCCAGATCGCTACAGAAGAATCGTCGAAAAGGCCCTCCTGAAAATGGGCAAGGATCCAAAATTTCAAAAGGCATGGGAAAGGGAGGTTGGGATCAAGCCCTATCAAGGCGCGTTTTCAGCCGCGGAGGTGGAAGAAGCGATTCAAATCTACACGGACTGGAAACCAGACGTTTTAGCAGCCTACCAGCGCTTGGGTTATCAGGCACCAAAATAAAT
>JACZQL010000337.1 GCA_022545745.1 Deltaproteobacteria bacterium
CTGACTTACTATAACATTATCACAGGAGTTTTCACCCTAGATAAAAAGGCAGTGGGGTGCCGGAACGTCATTTTTGTGGGAACGGGAACCGGCATTGCGCCCTTTGCCTCAATGATCAAGCAACTGGATTTTGAGGCCTCACAGGGCAAAAGAGATGAAGTCCATTATATCCTGTTGCACACGAACCGCACCTATGAGGAATTGGACTATTATGACAAGATGTCGGCTATTGTAGCCGTAAACCGATTTAATTTCACTTATATCCCGACCGTGAGTCGTCCAACCCAGCGTGACGTCGATGATCTCCGGATGGGAAAGGGGCGCGCCAATAACGTGTTGCGTCGCATCTTCGACATGCCTACGAAAGAAGAACAGGACTTGATCGATGTGAAGGCCAGGAAGGAGGACCCTGCCAAGGCAAAAGCCGCTCTTGAGAGAACCGTGAAGCCGGTGTTGCCGGAACAGATTTCCGCCAAAGAGTTGCAAGCCAGCTTGAACCCATCCGACACGGTGATTTTGACTTGCGGAAACGTCTTTCTCATGGAAGATATCAAGACCATTGCGGACGCCAATCACATTCGGTTTGAAAAAGAAGATTGGTAATAGACCCAAGACCTTTTCTCTAGATCACATCTGCTTCAGCGCTTTTCCAGAGTGATTTCCCACACGCCAGCCCCCGCCTCTCGGACCTCAAGAACCTGATGGCCTACTCTCCCGGCCCAGCGGGAGATGGTTTCCAGGGCCATGGGCGAGTCAAGGATCACCTTGAGTTGATCTCCCGGGCTGAGACCTTCAACCGCCTTCATAGTCAGGGTCAGCGGATCGGGACAAATTTCCCCACATACGTCTAAATTTTTGAGCGCCATATCTGGACTGTAATCTTACTTTCTGTCCGGGCAATAGAAGAGTCAAGGTCATCGGTGTTGATTGCGCATGAAAAATAGATAGGTGCCACTCCAGGTCCCGAGAATCATGAATACTGTGGCCACGAGACTGGTCAAGCTCATTGTGCCGAGGCCAGTCAGACTGTTACCGATATTACAACCCATTGCAATCACTGCCCCGATCCCCATCATGGCCCCGCCGAGGGCCTGGAGCATAATTCTTTTTGGTTGGGGGGATCGCCACCGGAACTCATTGTTCCATGACGCGGCGATAAAAGCCCCCAGGGGAACCCCGATCAACTGAAAGGTGCCCCAATCCAGGTAACGCTGGTCTCCGCTGGTCAGATAGAGAAGAACGGATGCCGAAGGGCCTGTCATTGTGAGGCCGTAATGCCGGCCCGTTAAGGATGAGGCCCACCAGGCCAGAGCGGCTATGAGTCCGATGATGATGCCCGTTTTCCGCCAACCCCAGCCCCTCTCTGGCCCGGGCGATTGGCCCCAGAAAAGCCAAAGGCCACCCCCTAAAACTAAGATAATGATCATGAGCCAGTCGTTGACACCAAAGAGATTTGAGATCGTGGCTGAGCCAGCACCCATATCCATGTTGATGGAGTAAAGAGTGACAGCTAGCGGTTTTAGGACTCCCACACTAGTAGCCGCTGCAAAGATAATAAAAGTGAGAACGGCAACGAATGCCCCTATCATCCCTTCACCGACTCGGTAAAAGGAGCTGCTCGCGCACCCTCCTGCGAGGGTCATACCGAGGCCAAAGAGAAACCCGCCAGTGAGGGCTCCAAGCCAATAGAAGCGGTCAGGCCCGAAGGTAATGACTCCCCATTCACGCAGCAGGTGGATCAACACCATTTGGATCAGGACCGCCAACAGGTATGCCCTGCACAGAGTCAGGTCCTTAATCAGGAAGATGTCCCTGAAGGCGGTGTACATGCAAAACCGACCACGCTGTAAGGCAAACCCAAACAACAGGCCCACCCCTAGCCCGAGGACTATCTTAGCAAGCATGGAGTCTTGGTAACCTTCCAGGGATTAGACGAGGGCAATAAAATCAATTTCCACCAGGGCCCCCTTGGGAAGGTCGGACACCGCCACAGTGGAGCGTGCCGGTTTGGATTGGCCCAGAAATTCTTCATAGATCTTGTTCACGGTTGCAAAGTCGTTCATCGATTTCAGGAATATCGTTGCCTTGATCACTCTCTCTAGAGAGGAACCGCCGGCCTCTAAGATCGCCTTTAGGTTCGTCAGAGCCTGCCGGGTTTGGTCCATGATATCGCCTTTGATGAGTTCGCCGGTCTTCGGGTCCAGCGCGATCTGTCCGGAAGTGTAGAGGAACCCGTTGGTCTTAATCCCCTGCACGTAAGGGCCAATGGCCATGGGTGCGGCGTCGGTGGTCACAGTTTCTCGATTCATTCCTATTCTCTCCTGTCTTTAGGATTAGCTTTGAGTGAATCCTACAATAACCCCGCTATGGGCAGCAAGGTCCTTGAAACCTAATTCACAAATATGGTCCTTTTAACATGAACAGTCCATGGCTCATATAAGGCCCGTGGGGCGTGGTTTGACCGATTCGACCGTATCGACCGATTCGACAGGCTCAGGGTGGTGAGGAAGATCGAACCACCATGCTCAGGGTCATGGTGAGGTACTCGAACCATGAGGCCCTCGACGGGCACTGTTCACCACCGGGACTTGAAGAGTCCATGGGGTTATGTTTCTTTGGTGTAGGTTCCTTAGGGCGCACCGCGCCCTGGAGCATTGGAAATTGGAGAAGGGGAGTAGTGGAGGGCCAATGCGGTCCACTGATCTATTCTCTTTGTCTCACTCCTTCGGAGACGGTGGCCAAAGGCTTCAATGGTTAATTTATCAAAAAAGGTTTGTATTTCCGGACCCACGGATCGACCCTGGGTCGAGGCCCAACTTAGAGCGAACGGTTGTCATGTGGTGCTGGGCAAATCTTATGAGGGGTTTCCTGAACACCACTACTATGAAGCGGAGTTGATCGACCTCATCGACAATTCCGACGTTCTGTTGGTTTCCTCGCGGGAGCGTGTTCCCCGCTCAATTCTGGAGGAGTGCAAAAGTCTTCGAGGCGTGGTCAAGGCGTCCATTGGCGTAGAAAATGTCGATATTAAGGCTGCCACGGACCTGGGAATCCTGGTTTGTAATTGTCCCGTCCCGGAGAATTTTGTTGGTGTGGCCGAGGCCACGGTGGGTCTCATTGTGGCGCTGATGAAACGGCTGAAGCTTAACGAGCAGGATCTGCAGCAAGGGGGATGGAAGAAGGAGGTAAACACAGGAGAACTAATTTTGGGGAAGACCATCGGTATCATTGGATTGGGTCGAGTGGGAAGGGCGGTAGCGCGGCGGTTTCAGGGATGGGACGTTCAGATCATTGCCTATGACCCCTACGTAAAAAAGGAGGACATCCAGGGATTAGGAGTGGATCTAGTCACGTTCGATGAGGTCCTCCGCCGGTCAGATGTGTTGAGCTTCCATGTGGTCCTAACCCCTGAGACCCACCACATGATGGGCCTCAAGGAGATCAAGATGATGAAGCCCACGGCCTATCTGGTCAACACCTCCCGGGGTGGGGTTATCAACCAGGAAGAGTTGTCCCAGGCACTCAGAAAACAGATGATCGCGGGAGCGGCCTTGGATGTTTACGAAGAAG
>JACZQL010000338.1 GCA_022545745.1 Deltaproteobacteria bacterium
TGCGTCGAACCTGTGGCTGGATAAAGGAGAACGGTGGACCAAGAACTATTTGACGAGGATGTTCAAGGAGCTCAAGCCTCAACTCCGTAAAGAAGGCATGAACGCCCTCCCTCAGCTGGCCGCAGCTGGCGAATTCTACGGCGTTATCCCCTCCCATTACAAGGCCCCTTATAATCTGCTCAAAGATGGGGCCCCGATCGGCTTCGCGTGCCCCGAGCCGGTTCCCGCGGCGGTGGGGGGCTCCGCGATTATTCTCAAGGGGGCTCCTAACCTCAATGCGGCCAAAGTCTTCATGAACTGGCTCTTGAGCAAGGAAGGCCAGATTGCCCAGTACGCTGCGACCTACTGGACCCCTAGCCACAAGGATCTCATAAGGCCCGAGTTTCTTCCATTCGCCGACCAGATTTTGGGGAGAAGGCATGTGTTCATCAATGCGAACCAGATGCGGCCGTTCTTGCCCGAGTTAATGAGTTTCTGGAACGATCTCTGGCTGAAGGGCGGGGGTAAGAAGCGGCGGCGCTAAGGGCGCGCGGACGCGAGTGGGGGACGTGCCAGCGCGCGCTCTTTGTCTCTCGGCACAATAAATGCAACAATAATGTCCCACGTTTAAGAACCAGGAGGATTTGAATGGCTAAACCGGCAACAGCGGAAAAAATCCGCGGCAACGAGCTTGGATGTATCAGTGCCTATGACCAATTTTTGAAAGAAGAAAATATACCTGTCGTGGGCGGGTTCTTCATTCAGGACGTGCGTAAGGTGGAACTGGCGCCTTGGAAACGGATGGGTGCCATGGGTGCCTATCTGAATCTGGAGGGAAGCGAAGGAGTCAATGACAGCTATCTCCTGGAGATTCCAGCGGGCAAGTCCACCAAGCCACAAAAGCATATGTTCGAAGAACTCGTATTCGTGGTGAGTGGCCGAGGGGCAACAACGGTGTGGACGGATGGAGGAAAGAAGCAGACCTTCGAGTGGCAGGAGGGGAGCCTTTTTTCGCCCCCCTTGAACGCCTGGTATCAGCACTTCAACGGCCAGGGAGACCAGCCCGTGAGGGTCCTGGGCATGACCGATGCCCCCACCGTGATGAACCTGTTTCATAACCAAGATTTTATTTTTAATTGCGACTTTGTCTTCAAGGACCGTTACACCGGCGAGGACGATTTCTTTAGTGGCCAGGGCAAGTTTCTTGCAGAGAGGTTCTGGGAAAGCAATTTCATTCAAGACGTGAGAGCGTTTCAATTGAAGGATCAGAGCGCCCGCGGCGCAGGTGGCACGGGTATCATGCTCGAGATCGCTAACAACGTGATGTCCGCTCATATCTCGGAATTTCCCGTGGGCACATACAAGAAAGCGCATCGCCATGGTGCCGGCGCACATGTCATCGTGCTCAAGGGGGAGGGTTATTCCATGATGTGGCCGGAAGGGAGCAACTTCAAGAGATACGACTGGCACGAGATGAGCCTATTTGTCCCTCCCGAGATGTGGTTTCACCAGCACTTTAATAAGGGTGCCGAGTCCGCTCGATATCTGGCATTGAAGCCCTTTACCAGCAGAAAATACCCGGGTCTGAAAAAACAGTTCGGTACCTCAGAGGACGTGAAAGAAGGCGGGAGCCAGATCGAGTACGAGGACGAGAGTCCCGAGATCCGCAAAATATTTGAGGCAGAGTTAGCTAAGATAGGCGCCCCCAGCCACATGGATGAGGTGCTCAAGGGGATCAGAAAGAAGTCGGCTTAGGACGAAAAGCAAGGAGAGACTGGTCTGCCCGGCCGATTTGAAATCTGGCTGGCGTGCTGGAAACACTATTTGTGAGGAGGAATCGTGAATGGCTGAGATGAAGTGGAATTGCTTGTATTTTGATGAGTGGGTCAAAAGAGAAGGTTTGGACCTTATCCGCGGCCACAAGGTTGAGGATGTTTTTACTCAACCCCTGAAACCCTGGGCGCGCACCGGTGGAAACGCGGTCCAGATCCAACTTCAAGGGACGGGAGAGCTGAACGCGGCCTATATCTGCGAGATCCCTCCCAAGAAGGAATTATCTCCTCAGAAGCATATGTACGAGGAGATGGTATTCATACTGACCGGGCGGGGCAGCACCTCCGTTTGGTATGATGAAAGGCACAAAAATAGTTTCGAATGGCAGGCCGGGAGTCTCTTTGCCATCCCCCTCAATGCCAGATATCAACACTTCAACGGTTCCGGGTCAGAGCCGGTCCGCTATCTCGCCGTGACCACGGCCCCCATCATGATGAATCTTATCCGCAACGAGGATTTTATCTTTAACAATGATGCGGTCTTTCCCGAGCGTTACCAGGGTGAGGACAATTACTTTTCCGGTAAGGTTAAGACGGAACTCTTCACCTTGTGGGACATGCCCCTGAACGTTAACTTCAGCAACTTCTATGCGGATGTTTACAATGTCAAGCTGCAAGAGTGGAATCGCGGTGTGAATACCAGGGGGTACAATTTTGAGTTGGCAAACGGTGTTCAAGGGGCCCATCTCTTGGAAATTCCTGGTGGGACCTTTAGCAAAGTGCATCGCCACGGACCAGGGGCTCATGTTATCTGGTTGATGGGAGAGGGATACACCATGATGTGGCCGGACGGAGGGGAAAAGATCAAGGAAAACTGGAAGCGTGGCATGATGGTGGTTCCGCCCGACTGGTGGTGGCACCAGCACTGTATTGTGAGCAAAGAACCTGCCCGGCATCTAGCGCTGAAGCTCAGCAGCAAGACCAATAAAGTGAACCGAAACAGCATGAACACCCTGAAGAGCACGAAGCGCGGCGGCAACCAGATGAACTACGAGGATACACCTCCCGAATTGTTGGCTGAGTTGAAAGAGCTCTTTGCTGAGGAGTGTGGGAAGCGGGGCACCCCGGTGAACATGGATGCTATCATCGACATGTGACCCGCCCAGTGCCTTCCGCCAGGCGGTACCGCGGAGCCGATTTAGCCCTGGGTTGCGACGGTCTGTAAAGCGCGTCGAATTAGAGTCTTACTCAAATCCACCTTGTAGCGATTCATCCTGAGGGGCCTAGCCGGTTGCATGGCCACCTGGCCTGCCTCAGTCGCCAAGGCATCGTCGATCTTGTTTCCCTTCAATAGAGCCTCCGCCTCCCGACTCCTGTAGGGGTGTGTGGCGATTCCTCCCAGAACGATTCTCACATCCTTGCAGACACCTTGTTCTATCACCACGGAAATCGCCACGCTGGCCATGGCAAAATCCCACGACTTTCGATGCGCAAATTTGAGGTAGGTGCTGCGGGTAGGTCGGAAGGGGATCTCGATATCCGTCACGATCTCGTCCGGTTGGAGCTGGTGAGACTGGAGCCTGTTACCGACCCATTGGTGTCCCTGGAAGAATTCTAAGATCGGGATCCTGCGTCTTCCTTTTGAGGACGCCAGATGGATCCATGCGTCGAGAGCCGCCAGTGCCGGAGCTGCATCTGACGGGTGATTGGAGAGGCAGAGGTGCCCCCCCATAATGCTTCCATAGTAGCGGCTGTCCCCTGCGGTCAGGTCACAAAAGCTTCCTCCAGACTTCCAGCAGGAAAAGCCGTCCTGGAGATAC
>JACZQL010000339.1 GCA_022545745.1 Deltaproteobacteria bacterium
AGGGGTTCCGACCTACTTTTGCTAAGTCAGTAACCTATCATCCATGCTTTGCTGATCAGCATCTTCACAAATATCCAAAAACGCCCTCACTTTTCCTGGTTGCGCCCAACTGGCTGTTCCATCGCCACGTCCAGCTACAAGTATTTCCTCGATTTCGGCCGTATCCCGATGGCTCCGGCAGAAGCTCCGGAAGTGCAGGGTGCCGACGATGCGCGGCTGCGTGATCTCCTTGCCAAGGCCATCGACGACTGCGGTCTTTCGGTTCGGTCGATCAACTCGTTGAAGAATTCGAGCATCAGTACGTTGGGCGATTTGGTCCGGTATGCTCGCGAAGATCTCCTCAAGGTCAAGAACGTTGGCGAGAAGGCCATGGAAGCCATAATCAACAGCAGAGAACAAGATGGGAAATTCAAATCCATTTATGATTTCTGCCGCCGTGTGGATCTGCGTACAGCCAACCGAAGGGTGGTGGAAAGCCTCATCAAGTGCGGGGCCTTCGATTCCACTGGTTTCACACGGGCACAACAGATGGCAGCCCTCGATGAGGCCATACGGGAGGGGCAAAGCCATCAGAAAGGTCTCGAGGCCGGTCAATATGATATCTTTGCAGCCCTTGCAGGGACCGAGCAGAACCAGGAGAATAAGATAGAACAACATCCAGAAGTGGAGGAATGGTCGACGAACCAGGTGTTGGCATTTGAAAAAGAGTCCCTCGGGTTTTACATCACCGGCCACCCCCTGGATAAATACGAGCAGGCCATCAAGAGGCTCACAACGGGAACTGCGGCAAGTCTAAGGGAGACTCCGCCCAATGGGGAGGTCAAGGCGGCCGGGGTCGTAACGGCCCTCAGGCTCAGGAACACCAAGAAGGGGGAGCGTTACGCAGGCTTCAATCTTGAAGACAAGACAGGTTTTATCGAAGTGATTGTTTGGCCTGATGTCTACCGCCGCTCCATGGAGACCATCGCCTCGGATGATGCCATTTTAGTCAAAGGGAAACTCGACGTAGGGGAGGAACGAATCCAACTCATTGCGAACGATGTGACCCCCATGGCTGAGGTTTACAATCGCAGTCGTTCCATTCCTCCACCGGAAGTGAGATTCAAGAAGAAGCCCATGGACACCACAGAGCTCCATTTCTATGCCCGTGACCCAGAAGTGACAGCCCTGGAGTTAAATCGGCTTCACGACATCTTTCGACAGCACCGTGGTGCTTGCACGGTCTTTCTCCATCTTTTTAATTCCAATAGGAGCGAGACAGTCATCGAACTCCCAGAACACTTGAGGATCGATCCTTCCGAGGAACTCCTAGAGACAGTGGACCGTTCCTTTGGTAGACGCATCACCTACAGCCCCCTAGCCCATTGAAACAGGCAAGTCTTAAACATTTCGATTCAAAAGAACGGGCACTCTTGGTGGGAGTGGATCTGTTTTCCTCCAACCTCGAGGTTCCTTTGGAGGACAGCCTAGCTGAATTGGAACAACTGACGGTGAGTGCCGGCGCCCAGGTGATAGGGAGATTGACTCAACGCCTGAAAAAATTTAGCTCCTCCACCTTAATCGGCCGAGGCAAGGTAGAGGAGATCCAAGAACATATTCGCAATGCAAAGCCTGATCTAGTGATCTTCGACGAAAATCTCAGCCCAGCTCAACAGCGCAACCTAGAAGTTGCCTTCCAAATCCGTGTCATTGATAGGAGTCAATTGATTCTCGACATTTTCGCCCAAAGGGCACGTAGCAAAGAGGGCAAGCTCCAGGTGGAGTTGGCCCAATTAGAATACCTCCTCCCCCGCCTGACGCGCCAATGGACTCACCTGTCACGATTGGCCGGCGGTATCGGAACTCGCGGTCCCGGTGAAACCCAACTGGAGGTGGATCGGAGAAGGGTGCGGGAACGGATTGGATCGTTGAGAAGGCGCCTAACCTCGGTGAAACGAACCCGTGACTTGCAGCGACAGGAGCGATTGGAAGTTCCCTACGCTACCGTCGCACTGGTTGGCTATACCAACTCAGGGAAATCCACCCTGATGAATGCCCTCACCCGGGCCGGGGTAATCGTAGAGGACAAGTTGTTTGTCACCCTGGATCCCACCACTCGAAGCCTTCGGCTCCCCAACGGGGATAAGGTGATGGTCGTCGACACGGTCGGGTTTAGCCACAAAATTCCCCACTCACTCATCGAGGCCTTTAAAAGCACGCTCGAGGAGGTCACCCATGCGGATTTACTCCTCCATGTGGTGGACATGACCAGTCCCCTCCATGAAAAACAGATCCAGGTGGTTGAGGCAGTGCTCAGGGACATTGGAGCAGGGGAAATTCCCTACTTCTTGGTGCTCAATAAGATTGACCTCCTCTCCAATGGCGAGCCGCAGCGGGTTGGGACCAATGGGGCCTATGAGATCTGTCCCATCTCTGCATTGGCCGGCACGGGGATCGAACGCCTCTTGGAATCCGTGGGGAAAATCCTGGATCAGGGGAAGGAACGAGCCGAGTTTGTCCTTTCCCCCTCTCAAGGATCCCTCCTCTCCCTATTACGCCAGCGGGGTCGGATCCTGGAGGAAAAGTATGAAGGCGGATCCATCTATGTGACTGCACTCCTCTCTTCCAAATTAAGGGGTCAGATGAGAAAGTGGTTAAGGGAAAATGGCATTGAGGCTTCAAGGTGAGAAACATCCAGCATGCTTAATCTCCCCAACTTTCTCACCTTAATTCGCATTGCAACCATACCGCCTTTCCTGGTCTTGCTGTTTTCTCGCTATTACACATGGGCCTTAATCGTGTTCGCCTTCGGGGGTATAACGGACGCCTTGGACGGCCCGGTGGCGCGCTTGACCAAACAACGGACTCGATTAGGCGCCTATCTTGATCCCCTGGCGGATAAACTTTTGATCATCAGTTCGCTCGTGGTCCTTAGCCACATCGGCGTGGCGCCTGCCTGGTTCACCATCTTGGTGCTTAGCCGCGATCTGATTGTTACGCTTGGTTACGTAACGATTTATTTCTGGGTTCAGGAAAGGATGGAAATTCGCCCTAGCATTATGGGAAAGTCGAATACTTTTCTCCTGCTCTTAACGGTCACGGCAATTTTACTCTCTCTTTACGACCCGGACATCATCCCGAAATCCCCCCTAGGTGTTGGTTCCATCAGAATTGCGATGCTTGAATTTCTGTTCCTGTTGACCGCCCTCACCACTGTTGTTTCTGGCTTGCAGTATGTTTATCGTGGATTCGTTTGGTTCCAAGATCGGGTCCAAACTCCTACTCAAACCAGTTGACACCGTAAGGAGAAATTGGTAGTAAAATCATAGAGTTGCAGCAAAAGGGGTTTCAATAATCCATTGCTTCACTGGCCCGATAGGCACGTAGCTCAGTGGGAGAGCGCTTCCTTGACACGGAAGAGGTCGGCGGTTCAATCCCGCCCGTGCCTACCAGTCGTCGAGTTGTTACCAGACTGATATAAGAAAATTCGGCCATTGATATGAAATCTATTGTTGTCAAATTACCTGGCGAAAAGACCATGGAGATCTCCCCCAACCAGAAAATCCACGATCTTATTTCGACTCTGGGTAT
>JACZQL010000340.1 GCA_022545745.1 Deltaproteobacteria bacterium
CGGAACCGAGGCTTGAAAGGGAGATAATTCTGCCACCTTCATGCATCATGGCCCCTCCTTCCCGTGCGCAGAGAAGAAGGGACCGAGCATTGGTGTTCATGACCCAGTCCCAGTGTTTTGCACTTAGCTCCGTTACGGACCGAAGGACACCCGTAGCAGCACTGTGAACCAAAACATCAAGCCCTCCAAATTGACGCTGGACCTCATTAAACATTCGTCGAATCTGCTCCTCATCCTTGAGATCTGCCTGATGTAAATAAACTCGGGCTCCCAAGGATGCCACATCTTCCGCGGTCTTTTCAGCAGCCGTCCGGTTTTGGAAAAAGTTTATAAAAACTTGAGCTTCGTCCTTAGCAAATCGAAGGGAAATGGCCCTTCCAATGCCCCGTGATCCACCCGTTATTAGTACAGTACGGTGCTGCATCTGGCCCCGTCGTCAATCGTTATTCGTCAATTGATAAAAAGCTGGGATGCTAGGAGGCTGGGAAGATTTGTATTTGAGTTTGTTGAGTTCATTGGGTTCGTTGGGTTTATTGGGTTTATTGGGTTTATTCCGTTTGTTTGGTTGCTTTGGTTTTTTTGTTTTGTACTGCTTACTATTTGCTATTTTCGATTGACCTTTAACTGATAACTATTGACTTTTTACTGCTTGCCATTGACTCGTTCTGTAATGAAGTCTACCAGCGCGCCAACACTGAAGAGTCGTAGCATCGCTTCGAGGATCTTTGGTGAACCCAAATTTTCCAAGAAAAGCTCTTTGACCCCGTCCTGATGGATGAGGCCTCCTCTAAACCCGATGGCCTCCATTTCATGGGCTAGCCTGTCTGCCAGTTCGCCAGCGAGCACCTCAGCGTCACCGTTGTTTACTGTGATACCCTGTCTTTCTTTAAGCCAACCAAGAACTCCTGGGATCCCCATGGTTAGAAATTGCCTGATATCTTCAGGTGAGATTCTAGCCCCATAGCGTTCCTCGAGGATTTCGCGTAATTCTGAAAGATTTCTCCAGCGCACTACCTTTTCTTGAATGGATTTATTGGGAAGCTCAACGCCAAACGTCTGCTGGACCCTAAACCCTATATCTAGCATATCGATGGACTCAGCTCCCAGGTCGTGTACCAGGGACGCACCAGGCACGACTTTACTTTCGTCGAGGTCTAACGCATCTATGAGAATTTCCGTCAGGACCTTCTCAACCTCATCCCTCGTCCAACTCCTATTAAGATTTTCTGCTTCCTGATTCATTGGTAACCTCCCCTTGCAGCAAATAGCTAATGGTTAATAGCAAATAGCAGTTTTGGGAAACGAACTCCACAAATTTCCATTTTCTATTCTCTACTTGCTATTTACTATTTGCTACTCACTATTCGCTAAGTTATTCCACCGTCTACTGTAATCACCTGACCCGTAATGTAGCTTGCTTCTTCTGAGGCCAAAAAGACTGCCAGGGAAGCCACTTCCTCCGGCTTGCCCGGCCGACGAAGCGCGATTCTGTCACGTACGAATTCCTCGGCCAAGGGAAGAATGGCTTCGGTCATGTCGGTCCTGATCAGTCCTGGGGCGATGGCATTAACCGTGATCCCTTTGGAACCCAATTCGGAAGCTAGACTACAGGTAAATGCATTGATTGCGCCTTTAGATGCTGCATAATTGGTTTGCCCTTTTTTCCCCGTGGCCCCTACGATTGAACTCAAATTAATTATTCTTCCCCAGCGCCTCATTACCATCGCCTCTGCAACAGACCTAGAACAATTGTAGGTACCCCCCAAATTGACTCTTAGGACATCCTGCCAATCATTTTCCTCCATTTGCAAAAGTAACAAGTCCCTGACAATCCCGGCGTTATTGACCAAAATATCAAGGTGGCCAAAGTGTGACTCCACTCCCTCTACCATGGTTTTGGCTTGATTTGCATCTCCAACATCGGCGCACCAAGAAAGAGCCTCACCACCTGCACCTTTAATTTCCTGAACTACTTGATCCGCCAAGGCCTCATTGTCTCGATAATTGACAACGACCGCAGCACCAGCTCCCACGAAAGCAAGAGCAATACACCTTCCAATACCCCGAGAAGCACCAGTAACCAGGGCTACCTTTCCTGAAAGATTGATATTCATGGATGGTCGCCGTTAGCAAGGCTATTTTCCCGAATCAAAGTATACGGGAGTTCGGAAGGTAAGTGAGAATCCCAAAAATGGCCATGCTCGTACATGTAGCGGATTTGCAGGTATTGAACTAGCATTGGGATCACAAACTCCGCAGACTCAGGCTTTCGGGAAATTCCTTTGCGGATCCTTGTCCACATCACTTGCTCGCCTGGACCCAGCCGAATCAAATTTGACAAAAGATCCATGCTCTCAGACTCAATCGTGCGAAGACTGCGAGCCTGCCATATTCCTTCGGCCTGTTGTGGATCTTGCCGCCTACCTAAGCTATCAATAAACCGCAAAACTCGCTCCCCGAAGGCAGAAGGCTGATATAGACTATTACATAGCCACTTCATCCCATGCAACAACTGTTCAGACGTAAGTTGGCGCGGGACGATGTTTGTGCTCCAGGGCGCGGCAGCAACCTCTGAACCACTAGAAACTATGCGACCCTCTTTGATCATTCTCGCATAAAGCGGCGTCTGTGCAGGCGCAACTAACGCTCCTACACTGAAAATCGGGATGGGTGTGGACATCGCGAACTGGTATTGACGCTCAAAAATGTCAGGACCATCCGAGTCAAACCCAACGATCATTCCACCAGTGACCGAAATGCCATGGTCCAGGAAATGCTGTATTTGCTCTACAAGATTTATCTTCAGGTTTTGACGCTTCTTTGTTTCTCGTAGGCTGTCTTCGTTGGGTGTTTCAATACCGACGAAAACTTGTGTGAGCCCCGCCTCACTACACTTTTTGAGTAAATCTTCATCTTTTGCCGCATCGATAGAGACTTGGGTAACGAAACGGACATGACCTTGTTCCTGGCGGACATTCCACTTCCGCAAAGCCGCTAATAGTTCCTTTGTGCGAGCACGGTAAACAGTAAAATTGTCGTCGGCAAGAAAGATGTATCGGTGGCCATATCGGTATACCTCGTCAAGCTCTCTTAGCACCTGTGAGACACTCTTATGCCTTTGACGCCGCCCAAGGTATTGGATGACGTCACAGAACTCACATTCGAACGGACATCCCCGTGAAGTCTGAACCGCCCCCATAACCGCTCTTTCATTTGGATACATGGCCCAATTCGGCACTACCGAATTAGTAAGGTCTGGTCGGTCTCCAATATACTCTGTTTTCCAACGACCGGCTCTGAGGTCCGAGAACAATTCTTGAATAGTATTCTCCATTTCCCCCTGCACGAGGATGTCACAATGAGAACGAACAATCTCTGGACTCAACGAAGCGTATGAACCTCCGATCAGAACTGTTTTGCCTCGCTTTCTGAACTCCCCTGCTATTGCTGCCATGCGACCCCATTGGCTAATTTTTCCGGTGATCCCAACGAAATCGACAGGCATATCAAAATCAATAGGACTGACACTTTCATCGCAGATCCGCACATGAAAATCTT
>JACZQL010000341.1 GCA_022545745.1 Deltaproteobacteria bacterium
GGAGAAGATACTCTAAGTGGGGCACGAGATGGCCTTCGGCTCGGAGCTGTTCAATATCCAGCCCTTTTTGGGCCATGGCCGATCGGAGGTCTTCGTAGAAGGCGAAATGTTGAAGCCCGGTGAGGAATCGCCCCACCGCTTCCTGTTCGGGAGTGGTGGTGGCTGATTCGGAGGGAAGGGTGAGATGGGTCTGATTGCTCGAGCTTCCCAAGACGGTCAATAACGACTTAAACATGCGGCTGGCTGCGCCGGAGGCTGGGACGAACTTCATGACCCTGCCGGCTGAGAGGGCCACCTCAAACACCCGGCTTAATTGGGTGATTTCTGAGGGGTTTAGTTGAGTAATCCCACCTCCAGGGCTGCAAGATTTTTTAAGTTTGACGAAAGGGATACCTTGCTGAAAAATTTCGATCTGTCTTTCGATTTCCTCCAAGGACATGCCCCTCGAGGTGATCTGGTGCCGGTCCCGTTCGGTCAGCATCTGATCACACTCAATGGAAAGTCCCATCTTCTCCTTGGTCCTTCAAATTCTTTTTCCGTCATGTCGTCATTTTCAACGGGGGCTTTAGTTCTTGCTTGGGCTGGGCGCGGGGCCGTATGAATTCCGTCGACGAACGTGAAGAAGGGTCGTAGAAAGAAGGGGAGAAAAGCTTGGGGTAGGAAATTGGAAAGCTTTACCATCAGGTGGCTATCAGATAGTCACCGGGTTAGGATTTTTCAATCCTGTGCACCACCTTGAAGGTACCCGAGCCCGATTTTTATCGCTCGCCGGGTGACTTCGGTCCACCGATTTTCTGGGTATTCAGCCAGGATCTTTGCCGCTTTTGGGTCCTGAATGTCCAGCTCGCTAACTTTGATGATACCATCCTCAATCTTGACTTGGGCCATGGGTGGTCCTCCTTCCTTTTCGTTCCTTTGGATTTCGTTTGGGGCCTATCCCACGAGCTCTGTAAACTCTTATCTGACGCGATGTTGGCGCTCATTTCCTTGACAGGGTAGGGGGTCCATGTTAGCATTTTCTTTACGAATTCTCTAACCCCTGAAGCACTGTAGAATTTATCCCTGTGGGCTTGCCCATCACGTTTTCTCATCCAAGGAGGGCATCCATGAAGATGAAAGGAATCCTGATGTACCGGACGTTAGGCGTGGGATGCCTCTTCCTCTTATTGACGGTGGTTGGTTGCGGTGGCCCTCCGACCTGGGTCAAGGAGGGTTCTGGGGCGATGAATGAAGCGGGGGATAAGGCTATCTATGGCGTCGGGTCCGTCATTGGGATTAAAAATGAACCGCTGGCCTGGGAAACAGCCGAAAACCGGGCTCGCGCTGAATTGGCGAAGAGCTTTAAGACTTACACCGCCTATCTTATGCGGGACTACGCTGCCTCCACGAATGCCTCTGATTTTACCACAGCTACCGAAGAGCAAAATGTGGAGCGTGCGGTGAAGACCTTCACAGCCGTGACCCTCAGGGGGGTGCGGCCTATCGATCGGTATAAAGATGAGGAAAAGGCAGCTTACTATGTCCTCGCAAAATTGTCTTTTAAGGACATGCAGGAGGCTTTAACGCAAGCCCAGGAACTGGATCCGGAGGTTCGAGGGTTTGTGCAGAAAAATGGCGAGCGTCTCTTCGAACGTCTGGAGCAGGAAGAGGCGAAACGGGAAGCGGCTGGTTCCCCTGGTGCTTCCTAAGACTGAGAAACAGCTAGGTGTAGGTAATGATAAGTATTCTTCCCGGGAAACAATCCATTCGATGGTTCACTCCAGTGTTGTGCCTATTCCCGGTTCTCTTGGTTCTGGCGGGCTGTGGCGCGGAAAAGCGCGTGACCCGAGTGGATACCGGCGTGGTCATCGATCTGAGCGGACGGTGGAATGATACGGACTCCCAAGCTGTTGCTGAAAAAATGGTGACAGAGATGCTGACTCGTCCCTGGCTGCAAAATTTTTCCCGTGATAAAGGCCGGCCACCGGTTGTTATTGTGGGCACCATCCGGAATCGAAGCCATGAGCATATCAATGTCGACACCTTCATCGCCGATCTGGAACGGGAAATGACCAATAGCCAAAGAATTACCTTTGTGGCCACTAAAGGCCAGCGAGAGGAGATACGAGAAGAGCGTCGTGATCAGGCTATTCATGCCCGGGAGAATACGCAGAAGGCCCCGGGGCGGGAGCTCGGTGCTGATTATATAATGAAAGGCCAGATTTCCACGATTCAGGATGAATCCGATGGTATCAAGGCGGTTTTCTACCAGGTGGATCTTGAACTCGTTAGCCTTGAGGATAATGTGAAGTCGTGGATCGGGCAGCATAAGATCAAAAAGGTTATTGAACGAAGGCGAACGCTTTTCTAGACCCTATGATTTCCGGTGCATTTGGCCAAGATTGGTGGATTGTTCTTTAGCAGACTCCTCGTTTCACCCGCTCCCTCTTCCTTCCGTTCTCCCTTCCGCTTTTCGCTCTTTCCAGTGTTTGGCAGGTTGGCGGTTATCTTCTTCTATCTAGTGGTCAGCCAGCTTGGGGGTGGCTGTGCGAGTACTGTAGGACCCTATCCTGCGGTGGAAAGGAGTCTTCAGGTTGGTGATCCCGATGAGGCAGATCGAATCATCACCGAGGCGGAAGCGTTTTACGGGTCGAACAGTCGTTTATTGTATTTAATGGATCGTGGAATGATCCTTCATCTTGCTCATCGTTTTCAGGAGAGCAATCAGTTTCTTGAGGAGGCCGATGAACTCGCGGAAGACTTGTATACAAGACACCTTCGCAACCAAGCGCTAGCGCTCCTTATCAACGATACGAAGTTGCCGTTCAGAGGAGACCCCTATGAGCAGGTGATGATCAATGTTGTCAAAGCCCTGAATTACGCTGGGCTTGGAGATTTGGATGAAGCGTTGGTGGAGGCCCGGCGAATCGATCACCGATTAAACGTGTTGAATGACTCGGTTGAGGCTGACAACTACCGTGAAGACCCTTTCGCCCGGTACCTCACCGGAATCCTTTATGAAAGCAGCCATGACCTCAACAACGCCTTCGTGGCCTATCAAAAGGCCTTGGAGGCGTATCGTCTTGCTCAATCATGGTCCTCCGTGCCTGTTCCTCGAGCGTTGAAAGAGGATTTGTTACGGGTAACCGAGTTGTTGCACCTCGACGATGACCATGAGCAATACCGACAAGCCTTTCCCGATGTCCCAGGGCAACAACCTGACGCTTCCTCCCTCGCGAGGTTGGTGGTGATCAGTTACAATGGACTCGCTCCTAGAATAGAAGATCAGTTCATAGATCTTCCGATTAGCCTGGAGGCCCTGGCGTTGGTTTTGCAAGTGAAACAGGCGGCGAGGTTTGGGCGGAAACCAAACCGGGGCGCCGAAGCTCTCCTGTATGGTCTCCAGGGGGAGATCGTGCGCGTGGCTTTGCCCCATTTGGTCTCCCAAAAATCTGATGTGGCCTATGAAACCGTCCGGATAATGGGGGAGGATACGTCTGTCCATGAACAAACCGAGCTCGTGCACGACCTCACGGCAATGGCCGAGAAAAATTGGGATGACCGCCTTCCGGGCCTC
>JACZQL010000342.1 GCA_022545745.1 Deltaproteobacteria bacterium
TGACGGGATTCAGGAATCTTCTGTGAAAAGCCATGCCATAAAAAGTGCGTGGAGGCTTTTTCCCACCTCCCGCTGAACCTTGACAGCCCTCGCCCGGTGGGGGATACTTAGGCCCGCTCCTGGAGAGGCAGGGATGGAACCTGGGTACGCAAAGTTTCTCATCCATCGTTGAGACAATCGTTGGCGCCCCAAGAAACCAGAAGCCTTCTCCGGCATGTTACCGTCTCCCTGGGCATTTTACTCTGCGAGGAGCGCAGCTTTAGACGTATTGCGCAACTCTGAAATCGGGTTGAGAAAAAACAGGCTGGACATATTTCGTGGGGATTCATCTTCTGCTACAACTGTCTACGGCGCCGATCTTCGTATGGAAGAAAAAGAACATGAGGGAAAAATAAGAGAATAAGAGGTACGAAATCATGACCTTGAAGAAACTCCTGCGCTCGATCAAAAAAGAAGTGAAGCTCCTGCGACGGGTTGTGTACCATAGACTCTTCATTAATCCTAAACTAGAGGAAGACATTGTAAATCAGTTTACCAAGCTTTACTTTCATTCCTACATATTCGATAAAGTTCCCCGTTGGCTCGGTGTCCCCGCTATTAAATGTCCATTGGATCTTTGGATTTATCAGGAGATTATCTTTGAAGTCAGACCAGATGTAATCATCGAGTGTGGAACTGCAGATGGAGGAAGTGCTTACTTTTTGGCCTCTATGTGTGATCTAGTAAATAACGGTAGAGTTATAACGATCGACATTAAAGGGGGAAAGGATAGACCAGAACACAAACGGATAAGATGGTTAGTCGGATCGTCTATCTCCGGTGAAACTGTAGATCAAGTTAAGAAACTCATAAGGGATACTGATAATATAATGGTCATCCTGGATTCAGATCATCGAAAGGAGCACGTCCTGAATGAGTTAAGAATTTACAGCAAACTCGTTACTCAAGGAAGTTATATTATTGTAGAAGATACCATTGTAAATGGTCATCCGATCCTGCCAGACTTTGGTCCAGGTCCTATGGAGGCCGTTGAAGAATTCTTGAAGGGGAATTCAGACTTTAGTATAGATAAAAATCGTGAGAGGTTTTATCTGACATTTAATCCGCGGGGATATCTCAGGAGGGAGAAATAGCTGAATCATGGCTCGGTTGTCTGCCGCCGCTTTTGTGGGGAGCGTGGTCACAAGAATTCGTCCAAGCACGTCGGAGGAGATTATGTATGAGATCTGGGAGCAGTAAGCGTTATGCGTGAAGCAATCAAACAGTTTGTGAGAATCTGCGCCGAAACATTACCTGTTTCTGACACTGTGTATGAATTCGGCTCTCTTCAGGTGCCGCGTCAGGAGGGGTTTGCGGATCTCCGTCCAATTTTCCCAGGCAAGAAGTATATTGGTGCTGATATTCGACCTGGGCCGGGAGTAGATGTAATTTTGGATCTTCACAGCATAAATCTTCCTGAGGAATCGGTTGGGACGGTTCTTGTGCTTGAAACACTTGAACACGTAGAATTTCCAAGAAAAGCGATTGAAGAGGTTCATAGAATCCTCAAAAAAGGCGGAATTCTTATAATCAGTTCGGTGATGAACTTTCCCATACACGAGCACCCACACGATTATTGGCGCTTCACCCCTGAGGGATTCAAGAGTCTCCTAAGACCTTTTGACTCCTTTTTTGTCGACTTCGCCGGAGAAGAGGGTTTCCCTCATACGGTCGTTGGCATCGGTTTTAAAGGATCAATTACCGAAGAAGCCATGAACGAATTTAAGAGGAGATTTGAACATTGGAAGGCGTACGCAGCAACGCGGTGGAAGAGATTAGCAAAGCTTACTGTTTCCCGAACACGGTTAGAGATCCATCGAAGGATTCGAGGGAAGCCACTATGAGTGAATGAAACTATTGCTGGAACGTAGGGCAGGACACTTACTGGTCAAGCGATGCATCGGCGAGAATTGCACAAACCTCTGGGCGTCGGTAAAACCGCCAAGTGCGAAAGCGACGTTTGAAAGGCAACGACCGACCAGTCACGGTGTTAAGCGTTGCCCCCTCAAAGTGCCAGAAAAGCGGTTCCAATTGTTCCCGGCTCAAGAGGCGAATCCCCAAACCTTTTTCCTCGCAGTAGCGTTGAATCACCTCGCCACAATCGCTGTAGATGCCTTCCACCCACTGAGGATGGTCGAAGCACTGGCCATGTTGGGTGAAGAGCTCGCGCCGGTAGAGGGCACAATGGGAAATGATCCTCGGAGATTGTCCCCATGCCTTCCATTGGCGGGACATCTTCCTCCGCTTCCACCACAATGCAGCCCTCTGGCCGGGATTGATGGGGAGAATCGTGCGATCCGGAGACCCTACGATCATGGTGTCATCGTCCATAAAGCCTAACAACGTCTCGAGCCAGCCTTCCTTGCAAACAAAGGTGTCGGTATGCAGGATGACGATGATTTCGCCGCGCGAGTGCGCGATACCTGCGTCGAGACCGTTGCGGTGGCTGGGCTGTGGACGCTCGTTCTCGATAAGGCGAATCCATGAAAGCCGACGTAGGTAATCCAACGAGGCATCGCCGGAGCGATTATCGACAACAATCGTTTCATGTGAGACGCGGGTGTAACGCTGGATGGATCGCAAGCACAGCTTCGTTTGCTTTGGCGTCTTGTAGTTAACAATGATCAGAGAAGCTCGAGGCATCAGAGGTCCTTAAATCTTTCAAAGGTGCGTTGGAAACAGGTTGTTTGCACATTCCGAGCGGTACTTTTCCAAGCTTTTCTAGATATTCCTGCCAGTGTGGTCTCCCCGCGATGGTCGTAGCTTATGCTAAAGGTTTTTTCTAAGTCAAGCCTCATTAGCTTTGGACCGATTGGTGCCGTCCTCTGGTATGAGACCTCGCATGCATGGCCCGTTGACGTGAGCCGATCCGGTCAAACCATTGGGCGATTGTCGGCCCGGACGGGAGTTGACAAGCCAAAACGGGGAATGGTAGGGTGGCCTCGCATGAAAGGAGGGTAGTCGACACGTGGTTTCAGGTCTCTTATGTGCTTACGAGGGCCGTAGGAGCGGACCATGAGTGGGGAGCAGGTAGGACGGGTGATGCGGTACTTCGGAAAGGTAGGGGTCGCCGTGATTGAAATTCAGGCAGGCGGGCTGCGTATCGGGGATACGATTCGCATCCGGGGTAGAACCACCGACTACTCCCAACGGGTGGAATCCATGGAGGTGGAACGCCAGCCGATTCAGACCGCGGTCCCAGGCCAGGTAGTTGGGGTGAAGGTCCAGGAACGAGTTCGGGAGCACGATCTGGTTTATAAGGAAGCTCCCTAGTGCCGCCCCATCTATTATTTTTCGGTAGCACTCCGCACTGGTGCGGCACTTCCGCTAGGGGGCAGGGGCCCCCTTCGGCGCTCGGCTGTGGGCTCGCTGAGCACCCCCGAGGCGTAGGGGAGGTTCTCCCCTACAACCCCTCAGTGCCCCTCGCGACCGCTTGGTATTGTTTCGAGAGGTTGGGAGGAGGGGCCCTAGTGCCGCCCCATCTATTAATTTTCAGTAGCACTCCACACTG
>JACZQL010000343.1 GCA_022545745.1 Deltaproteobacteria bacterium
CGACCGTGCCCCCGGTTCAGTGGTTGAGGGCGCGATCCTTGCTGCAAATGAGCTCGATGTCGAGGTGGTCCTCGTGGGTCAGAAGGATGCGGTGGAACGAGAGCTAGTGGCCCACCCGCCGAATCATTCGGCCATCGACATCGTGCATGCCTCCCAAACCGTAGCCATGGGGGCCTCCCCCACTAGCAGCCTGAAGAAGAATGACACTTCCATGCGGGTAGGCTTCGAGCTCATGAAACGAGGAGAGGTGCAGGCGGTGGTGAGTGCGGGGAACTCGGGGGCCATGTTGGCCATGGGGATGGTTATCTTGGGAAAACTCCCCTACGTGGAAAGGCCGGCCATCCTGGTTGTCCTTCCCTCCACACCCGGAAAGGGGCCCGTGATGATCGATGGCGGGGCCAACACCGAATGCAAGCCACACCATCTGGTGCAATTCGCCATGATGGGTTCCATCTATGCAGAGAAGGTGCTCTCCGTCTCGCGCCCTCGAGTGGGGATCCTGAGTAACGGAGTGGAGGATGGAAAGGGGACGGACCTCACGCGGGCGGCCAACGAGCAGCTCCGCGCCACCACGTTGAATTACATTGGCTACGTGGAAGGGCGCGATATGACCAACGGCAGGGTGGATGTGGTGGTCTGTGATGGGTTTACCGGCAACGTAGTTCTCAAGACCATGGAAGGGGTTGCCAGTTGGGTAGTGAATGTATTGAAGGACGCCTTTCAGCAAAGTCAGATGAGCCGCCTTGGTCTTTTGATGAGTCGTGGTTCCCTGCGTGCGGCCTATCACCGTATGGATTATGCGGAGTACGGCGGGGCCCCGTTAATAGGGTTGGACGGAGTGGTGATCATTGCCCATGGGGGATCGTCGCCCAAGGCCATCAAGAACGCCATTCGTGTGGCGAAGGAGACGGTCTCGCACGACGTGAACCGCTATATCATCGATTCCCTGGAGAGTCTGACCAAGGGCGGAGAGGGAAAGGAAAAGAAGCTCACTCGTAGGGTCTGGCGGCAAATCAGGTCAAAAATCGATACCCTCGGTGACAAGGCTCCAGATCAAATGGAAGAGGGAGAGACTGAGCGTGACGGAAAAAGCTAAGGTCGCGTTTGTCTTTCCCGGGCAGGGCTCCCAGAGTGTGGGTATGGGCAAGGAGCTTTGCGATCAGTTCAGTGCGGCGAAGGAAGTTTTTGAAGAGGCCGAGGATGTGTTGGGGTTGCCGCTGAAACGTCTGTGCTTTTCCGGCCCCGATGAAGAGCTCTTCCTAACAGAAAATACCCAGCCAGCCATTCTAACCGTGTCCATCGCTGCCCTGCGTGCCCTCGGATCGGAATCTCTCATCAGACCCCAGTTCGTTGCCGGCCATAGCTTGGGAGAATACAGCGCGTTGGTCTGCTCGGGTGCCCTGAGTTTTAGCGATGCCCTGAGAACGGTGCGTGAACGTGGGTGTTTGATGCAAAAGGCAGTACCCCGAGGTGAGGGTCTCATGGCGGTGGTCTTGGGTTTGGAAGCTCCCGTCCTTCAGTCGATTTGCGAGGAGGCGGGGCAAGGTGAGGTGGTGTCTGTCGCCAATCTCAACGGTGGTGGGCAGATTGTTATCGCGGGAAAGCGTGAAGCCGTCCTTCGAGCCATGACCCTGGCATCCCAAAAGGGGGCCAAGAGGGCATTGGAACTTCCCGTGAGCGCCCCATTTCACTGTCCGCTCATGCAACCCGCATCGGATGGGCTCAAGCAGGTCTTGGCCGACGTGGAGGTGAAACCCCTATCCGTCGGAGTCGTCACGAACGTGGAGGCGGAGGTCAATTCGGACCCTGGCAGGGTGGTTTCCCTCCTGATCGAGCAGGTGGTCAGCCCGGTTCGGTGGGAGGAATCGGTCAAACGTCTAAAGGAGTTGGGATGTCAGCGTGTTTTGGAGATTGGGCCGGGAAAGGTGCTCTGTGGCCTGATCAAAAGGATAGACTCTAGCCTGGAATCAAAAAACCTGGAAAGTCCCCGAAGCCTTGGGGCCTTTAAGGAGTCAGTATCCCAATGGAATTGACTTTGAAGGGGCAGGTGGCGTTGGTGACCGGCGGAAGCCGGGGAATCGGGAGGGCCATTGTATTGGCTCTGGGTCAGCGTGGCGCCCAGGTCATGGTTAACTACCGGGAAAATAAAGAGGCCGCTGAGGAAGCCCTTCACAGTCTCGTGAGCGCAGGAGGATCAGGTGAGCTCTGCGCCTTCGATGTGGCCCAGGAGGATCAGGTTGAGGAGGCGGTGAAGAAAATCGTTGACCAGCATAAAAAAATTGATATTCTAGTTAACAATGCGGGGGTCATATCGGATAATCTGCTGGTCCGTGTCAGGTCCGAGGATTGGGAGCGAATTATCGGCACAAACCTGAGAGGGACATTTCAGTGTACCAAGGCCGTGTGTAGGAGGATGATTAGGGAGCGGTTTGGCCGGATAGTGAACATGACCTCCGTGGTGGGGCAGATGGGGAACGCCGGGCAGTCAGTGTACGCTGCCTCAAAGGCCGGTATCATCGGTTTCACTAAGGCGATGGCGCGCGAGTTAGCCTCACGGGGGATCACAGTCAATGCGGTGGCACCGGGGTTTATTGATACTGAAATGACTGCTAGACTCGGCCCCAAGGCTCGACAGGACTTCCTGCAATCCATTCCATTGGGTCGACTTGGGACCTGTGAGGATGTGGCAGGGGCGGTCTGTTTTCTGGTGGGCCCTGGTGCCGGTTATATAACGGGACAGGTAATCAACGTGAATGGTGGACTGTATGTTTAGGAGAGAAGCCCAATAGGAGGTAAAGGAGATGGCATTGAATATACAGGCGAGGGTAAAAGAGATTGTCATTGAGCAGTTGGGTGTGAACGAAGATGAGGTGACACCTGAGGCGTCATTTCTAGAGGACCTGGGGGCTGACTCGCTGGATATCGTTGAACTAGTGATGGCCTTGGAGGAAGAGTACGAGCTGGAGATCTCCGACGAGGATGCGGAAAGCATCAAAACTGTTCAGGACGTGGTCAGTTACATCGAGGGTCATAGGTAACCCCTGAGGCAATGCGCAGGAGACCCGGGAGGTAAGTGCCGTCGCACTGGCGGCAATGCCCCATGGGCACTTACCTATTATGCCAGGATTAAATCGCAGGAGTTACAATGGCGGGGGGCCATGCTTCTGCGATTTTTTTTACCAGCACCGCCTCGATAAGATCACTCTGGTGGAGTAGGAGCTTGAGACTTGCATCAAAGACGGGAACGAGGGATTAAACCAAACCAAACATATTTGAAATTTTCCGTTGAATTTAGGGAATCGGATAAACTAGGCCTCTCGCGAAGACGCAAAGGACGCCAAGGAAGAGGATCAAAAAAGTTTTCTTTGGGTCCCTTCGGATTTGCTGAGGACAGGCTTGCCGCGATGAGGAGAAGATCAGATAAAGGATGACTCTCCCTGTGGAGTATTGATCTCACCGCAGGCCGAGCATGACCCCCAAGGCCTTACTCCACGGGGCAAAGGACGCCAAGTGGTGAAATCGTTCTGTTGAACATATTATCGGTAAGGAT
>JACZQL010000344.1 GCA_022545745.1 Deltaproteobacteria bacterium
TACGTCATGCTGGAAACCGGGCAACCCCTTCATGCCTTTGATGTGAACCGATTGAACTCCAAGCGGATTGAAGCACGGCCTGCAAAACAGACCAAGAAATTCACCACCTTGGACGGGGTCGAGCGCGAGTTGTCCGCAGATGATCTGCTCATTTGCGACGGGGAGGTCCCAGTGGCCCTGGCAGGTGTCATGGGTGGGTCCAACTCGGAGGTCAGTCAAGATACTCGCTCTGTACTATTGGAAAGTGCCAATTTTGCCCCCCTCACCATTCGCCGCACAGCAAAGCGCTTGGGACTGCGCAGCGAGGCCTCCCACCGATTTGAGAGAGGGGTGGATCCTGAAGGGACCCTTTATGCCTTGAATCGTGCGGTTTATCTGTTGGAAAAAATTAGCGGTGGCCGAGCTGTCCCAGGGGTTGTGGATCGTTACCCCCGCAAGTTCAAGGCCTCTCCGATCGTTATACGGGATAAAAAGGTAAAAGAGCTTCTTGGCATTGCTATAAACCGTAAGCAATTAGAGCAAACGCTCAAATCCTTGGGGGTTAAGATTCAACGGCGTTCGCAGAGCTCCCTTACGGTCCTAACTCCCTCCTACCGCTTCGACCTTAGCCGGGAGGCTGATTTAATTGAAGAACTGGCCCGGCTCCACGGCTATGAGAAGATACCATCAACGCTGCCATTGGTGAGACCTCAGGGCGGGCTGATGGACCCACATCTGCGCTGGAGTCGACGACTACGCTCCTATTTAACAGGGGAGGGGCTGACGGAGGTCATTAATGCCCCCTTCACCTCTAACGAAATGAACCAGAGTTTCCACGGCCTGTGGAGCGATCAGGGAAAACCGGTCACCATTCTCAACCCCCTGAAACAGGAGAGTTCCGAAATGCGGTTGAGCCTGATCCCTGGACTATTAGAAAACCTGCGCCTGCAAATCGATCAGAGGGCAACGATCTTTTCGGCCTTTGAACTAAGTAAGGTTTTTCACCTGACCCCCAAGGGTGCTAATGAAGAGAAAACGGTTTTAGCTGGCCTGCTCTTTGGTTCCAGGGGGCAGAGGGGACTGCGCACAGGAGATTTTCCCTTTTCTTTTCTATACGTTAAGGGGTTGCTGGAGGGAGTCCTCGAGGCCACCGGAACGGAGGACGGTGCCGCTTGGACAAACGAAGACATACCCCCATTCCTCCATCCTGGGAAGGCAGCCACCTTAAAACAAAACGGGCGAAAGATGAGCTACTTAGGGGAGATCCATCCTGACCTCTCGGCCAAATTGGGCCTCCCTCCCTTCCTCATTTTTGAACTTGACTTCGAAAGTTTGGTTCAGTATGCTCGCCTTGATTTAACGGTCCGCGCCCTGCCCAGATTTCCATCTGTTGAGCGGGACTTAGCCATTATTGTTGATGAAAAGTTTCCCGCGCAGCAAATCATAAATTGGATAAAAGGCTTTGGTAACTTACTGATAGAGGATGTGCAAATCTTTGACCAATACCGTGGCTCGCAAATTCCAAAAGGCAAAAAAAGCTTAGCGTACACGGTCTCATACCGTGCGAAGGACAGAACCTTGACTGACGAGGAAGTCAATACTAACCACCAAGGCTTAATCTCTAAGATGTGTCAGGTATTTGGTGCCACCTTGAGGGAGTAGTGAAGGAAAAAGTAAAAGGGGAGTCGAAAAATGACCAAGGCAGATATCATAGCCCGAATTTACGAGAAAGTGGGTTTTTCTAAAAAAGAGGCTACAGACGTTGTGGAGGCCACCTTTGAGATCATTAAAGGTCACCTGGAAAAAGGTGAAAAGGTTAAGATTTCCGGATTCGGAAACTTCGACATTAACACTAAGAGCCCAAGAAAAGGAAGGAATCCACAGACCGGGGACGAGATTACCATCAAGGGCCGTAAGGTCCTTACCTTCAAGCCTAGCCAAATCCTGAAGAAGACTATCAATACCCCCTCGGCCTAATTTGACGCTATGCCACTTCGACTCCCTGACAAGATTTACTTCAAGATTGGAGAAGTCAGCAACATCGTTGGGGTTAAACCCTACGTGCTGCGTTACTGGGAATCCGAGTTTGAGCTACTCAAACCTGGCAAGGCCCCATCGCGTCATCGTTTATATAAAAAAAAGGATGTGGACCTCTTAATGGAGATCAAGAAGTTGCTCTATTCCGAGGGGTACACCATTGAAGGTGCCAGAAAAAAGCTGAAGGAAGGGAAAAAAGAAGACCGGCGGCAACTCCGCCTACCCCTCCTGGACCCTACCTATAAGAATACGCTGCTCAAGATTAGGAAGGATCTTAAATCCCTCCACAAGAAGCTTTCCTAGCCCCGATCCGACATTAATCGGCCCAGAAAATCACCGCTACCGCGCCTCAGATCGCGATCAAGGGCTATTTGTGCCCTGAACCGGTGCGACAAGCTCACGGCCCCTCGATCTTCCTCGGGGTACTTCGAAGTGGGGTGAGCTTGTCGAACCCTGAGGTTCTCGAAGGGTCGGTAACTCACCTTCATGTAGTCACGGAGCTGCGGCCACCCTATTGCCAACCCTTGAATGTTTTCCCCCAGGATGGCACATAGCTTAATTATTTTTTCGGATCGGGGCTAGTGCCTGATTTCGAGGTGACCCTCTTTGAGGGTAAGCAGTTGACCCGTCATCTCCATTCCAGCCTCTGCTGCTAGCACAAACCTGTTTCCCAGAGAATCCAGTCCGGCCATCTGCTGATGGACAGCCTCTGGGGCATCCTCCGTTGCAATGGCACCCCCGGGTGTTACCGCAAGCACGCAGATCCCCCACTCTCGCTCCTCCTCAGCCACAAACTGGGTAAAGGTCCGGATCGCTTCCTTCGACACCACATAGGCACAGGCACCCACCCCATGACCACCCCCATGGAGGTTTATGATGTGACCAGATCGACGTGCCTCCATATGAGGCAACACATGCTTCGTGCAGAGGAAAGTCCCACCGAGGTTGGTCTGGATCACCCGATCCCAGAAACCCTTGTCCATATCAGCAATGCGCGACCAACGCGCTTCCCATCCGAAGTGCGTGACCACCGCTGCATCATTCACCAGGACATCGATGCAACCGAACCAAGTGACCACCCCATCAATCATTCGACGTACCTCATCTTCATTGCTCACATCTCCGAATTCGGGTAACACCTCGGCACCCATTTCACGCAGTTCCTCTGTCACCCTGTGCAAACGCTTGGTATCAATGTCAATGATACCCAATTTTGCTCCAGCCCGTGCAAAGGTGTGCGCGATGGTCCGTCCAATACCCTTGGCTGCCCCAGTAATCAGTGCTACTTGTCCTTGCAACATTCGATGCCCTCCTTTATCAGATATGACCTCTCAACCTCCCGAATTATCGCCGCCGATATTGCCACACCGTCTCTGAAGCCACAAATGAAAAAGACGACTTCAACAAGATTTTTCGCGCCAAGACGCCAAGGACGCAAAGAAAAATAAATTCTTATTTGCTCCGAACTTGGCGAGCTTTGCGCCTTTGCGCGAGGCATCTTCTTCCGATTCCGTGATCCCATTTTAA
>JACZQL010000345.1 GCA_022545745.1 Deltaproteobacteria bacterium
GACGGCCTGAACTGCAGCCGGCCTTGCAAAAAGTACTAGCAGTGGTTGCGAAGTATGGATTTTAGCTTACAGCTGGACGAATCGACAACCGGCTCAAACGAATAAAGATAACATTGTAAAGTGACGGTATGTTCTCCAGCAGAATTCTTATGAGGCGGTAGTTCTCAGTTGGAATGCGTAGTTCTTGAATAAGAGATCAGGAGGGAATTCATGGGCCTTTACTACGTTCAAAAGCTCCTTTTCAATCTTTACAACGACCTTGAGCTTCGTAAAAGCTACAAGTCGAATCCGAAAGAAGTCCTCAAAGGATATGACCTTGCAGATTCGGAGATCAAGGCATTATTAAACCTTGACGTTGGAACCCTATACCGATTGGGATCTCATACGTTCCTGCTCTGGCAATTTGGTCGAATAATGGACGTGAAGCCGGAAGTTTACTTTAAGCAGATACGAGGAGGATAAGAGAGATATGGCTGAGATCGTATTAGGCCTTGCGGCCCCACATAATCCCAATATTACATCCAGGCCTGAAACTATGACCGATGATGTAAAACATCAGGTTTTTACGGCATTCAATCGTCTGCAAAAGGCCCTTTCCCAGGCCTCTCCCGACACACTGGTGGTTTTGACCAGCGATCACCTGACCAACTTTTTTTATCATAATGTTCCCATGTTCTGTATCGCCGTTTCGGATACTTGCGTAGGTCCTGCTCCTAAAGAGATCCCGGAGCTGCGTATTCCCCGGTCCACCGTTAAGGTCAATACATCCATTGCGAAGGGGCTGCTCCATTACGGGATCGAACATGAGATAGACTTCTCCTTTTCAGAAGAGATGATTCTGGATCATGCCTATATGGTTCCACTCAGCCTCCTAACCCCTCACATGGATCTACCAATCGTGCCGGTCCACATCAACACCTACTGTCCACCTCGTCCTACGGCCCGCAGGTGCTATAAGTTGGGTCAGCAGCTGGGCAACTTTATCCGTGATCAGCAGAAGGGAAAGGTCGCTGTTCTTGCCAGTGGCAGCTTTTCCGGGGACATCGGAGGCCCAAAAATGGGCTCGGTGGATGTTCCCTTTGACATGCAGTTTCTCGAACTGGTAAAGGAGGGCAAGGCAGAGGAGATGGTGCGCAGGACAACCCCTGAAGTGCTCGAGCAGGCGGGAGTGGCCAACGAGCTTCTCATTTATGCAGCCTTACTCGGCGTAGTCGGAACCCTTAAGCCATCCTTCACGGATTATATTTGCGGAGAGAGATGGTCGACGGCTGCAACTTTGGCAGTCTGGAACCCAAAATAGCCAATAAAGTAATCAACATTTTTTTAATAGAAAGGAGAACTCACCATGAATTCTAAGAAACTCGAAAATTATTTAACAGGGCCAATATGGGTCGTAATAGGAGCGCTTCTGCTGGGAATAGCATTGGCCCCGCGAGTCTCGGCCGCATCGTCCCTGAATGAGTTGATCGCTGCGGCAAAGAAAGAGGGATCTTTAAGTGCCTCTGTCATCTCGAGCATGCACGGGAAAACGACTGCGAAGCTCATCCCCGCATTTAAAAAGCGGTTTGGACTGGACATCGAGGTAACCCTCACGGGAGTGCGCAGTACCAGCCACTACGGCAGGGCGGCTGCTGCAACACGAGCGGGAGCGCCGCCGACGTACGATGCGATAGAGGGCTCCGAGTTGAGCAACGTGCAATTGATGGGGGTAGGTGGGACACAGAAGATTGACGGATGGGAGTCCCTCCTTAAGGAGATACACCCGTTGGTGGGTTCAGGAAAGGTCCGGCCCGAGCAGATAAGCCCTGAGCCATTCGCGGGACACGGCTTCAAATACCTCTCCCGTGTAAAGGGAATAATCTATAACCCCAAGCTGATTTCTAAGGGGGAATTGCCAAAAACCCATGCCGATCTTGCCAATCCTATATATAAAGGCAGATGGACTCAGCCGCCTTGGACATCTCACTGGGAAGTTGGGACTTTGGTTTTTAAGGATATGGATAAGGAAAAGTGGTTGCAAATCGTGAGAAAGGCAGGGAAGAATGCCGCTGCAGTTCAGTCGGCATCAAAGGGTGTCCGGCGCGTAATTCTGGGCGAGTATGCCTTCGGGCTTGCCAACACATACGAGGCCTTGCGTGCCAAGGCGAAGGACGCAAAGGCCCCCATAGATGTTTCCTATTTCAAAGACTACAACCAAACAAATTCGGCCTTCTATGTGGTGCGAAAGGGCGCTCGGCACCCCGCAGCCGCTACTCTCTTCATCATGTGGATGGGGACTCCAGAGGCAAAGGCGATTTGGCAAGCTCAGACTTTCGCAACGCAATTTCTGTGGGGCGAGAGCGAACTGGACAGAAAAGTTCGGAGGCTTATTAAGGAAAGTGGTGCCAGGATAGTTGACTACCTTGAGAGCGAAAAAAGTCGCGACTTCCTGAAATGGTACGGCACCAAAGAAGGCAGAGCGTACAGCAAGGCCCTTGGCCGAGCCATTCGGGGGCGCTCGAAATAGTTCAGGCCGCTCCCTTTTCTGTTAGTGATATTTAAGAGGACAACCGCTCGGGCCTTTTGACATTTTCCTCCTGACAGCGTTTGTTCGGTCCGGTGTTGAATCTCAACGGGTTAATTCCCCGCAGCTTGCTGCGGATTTGAAGAGAGATTCTTCGGCTTTCAGCCTCAGAATGACATTGATCTGTCATGCTGAGTCCCTCGGCCCTGCGCGGGTCTTAAGGACAGGCTGTGCGAAGGGGAAGCATCTCCCTTCAGATACCCCGTAGCTTGCTGCGGGGTAGTTCATTACAACTAAGATCTTATGGATCGTCTGAAAGTTGCCGACCCAGTGGATTGGTATAGGGAGCCAGGTGTGCGTCTGAAGGGTGCTCTTGGTTCCATCGATATCCTCAATAAGCTACCCCACCTATGCTCGTGGCTGATTCTATCGGTTGTGGTGGTACTCGTTCTATTCGTGCTGTACATGACATTTGTTCCTGGACTACCTACCGAGCCGGGGTTTACGCTGGAGCACTGGACAGGTATCGTAAGTTCCCACATGGTCACGAAGGTTATCCCGAACACGCTGATCGTTGGGTTCGTGACAATTCTCGTGGTCACCTTCTTTGCCTTACCATTGGCCTGGCTGCTGAACCGCACGTCACTTCCCTTCCGTGATACGTTCATCACACTGATGGCCGTTGTGGTGATTGTACCCGGTTTTATCAAAGCCATGGGTTGGGTCATGTTGTTAAACGAGCGCATCGGCCTTCTCAACAAAGGTCTTGAGGCCCTGTTGGGCCTCGAGAGTGTGCCTCTGACTGTAACGAACAACCCTTACGGGATGGCCTGGGTAATGGGGTTGATGTTAACGCCTACCATGTTCTTTCTGATCTCGGGACCAATGCGAGCCCTGGACCCCTCGTTGGAGGAGGCAGCATCCGTCAGCGGACTCAACGGGTGGCGCACACTATTGCGGGTGAGCTTCCCTCTGGTATGGCCTGGTACTCTTGCAGGGATCATATATGTCTTCATGACGGCTATCTCAATTTTCG
>JACZQL010000346.1 GCA_022545745.1 Deltaproteobacteria bacterium
TATCTAGTAAATGGGTGCAGGGCATCGGCAGGTTCTTTGAAGGGACCCTTGTATTCAATGGCGAGTTTGTCTTCCTCTTCCACGATGCTCCCATCAACACTGGGGACAAAATGGACATAGATGACCCAGGTGTGAGTATCATCTATGGGAACTCTAATCTGAGTCCGATTGGATTGCCTGAGTATGTTGGGAAAGATCAACGGATGCTCTTCAATCTCTCCGTCGGTGAAGGTCCGTGTCTTCATGATACCGTAGGGCAGTTCGGTGAACGCAAAGTTCGCTAAATTATCAAGGGAGCCCCTGGTGGTGTTACTGATGTCTTTGCCGCCACTCAGGAAGTTTGCGTGTAAAACATGCAGGTGTGATGTATCAACGGAGTTCTCCATTGCCTGGAACCAGTTGCAATCAAGGCGAGGGAGGACACGGAGCCAATGGGTTCCGTCTTTACGCGCCCAAACGTCGTATTTCGGAATCACCGGAGCCGGGGATGGCCCCATGTAGGCCCAATACAAACCCACAAACTTTTGCACCGGATAGGCCTTATGTTTTACTGTGAGTCTGAATTTGCTCTCGGCAGGTTCCGGAGGAGTCTCCAAACAGTTGCCTTCCGTGTCGTATAGCCAGCCGTGATAGGCACAGGCAATACCCCTCTCTTCTACTCTCCCGTAAACAAGAGAAGCCCCCCGATGGGCACAACGGTCTTCAATGAGACCCACTCGTCCTGTCTTGTCACGAAAAAGGACGAGGTTCTCGCACAGAATTCTCACAAATTTAGTGGGATTTTGCTCGGTAAGCTCTTGCGCAATGGCAACGGGCTGCCAGTATCGTCTAAACAGCTCTCCGGCAGGGGTCCCCGGACCTACTCGTGTCAACATTTCATTTTCTTCTCTCGTCATCATCACCAGTCCCTCCTTTATTCAGCCGATATGAGGTTAGAGATAGTTTTACTCAAAATGTTTACAAAATGATACTGACCGTTCCGTGGGGTCGCAGAGCCTCCAGGTCCAGCATTGCCTTACGAAAAGCCACCTTCAGTGAGCCATCAACACGCCTCAGCGTATACTCGTAGGCGCCAATGAAAGGATCCACGTTTCCGCTACGAACACGGTAGACAAGAAACGAAGCCGCCACGAAAATCTCTTCCCCAACGACCTTCGTGATACGCACATTGGTAACGAGGCGCCGGGTACGAGACCAAGGGAACTCTCGATGGGCATGGCGGCTCTTCAGACGCTCGACCCGCGCGCGGAGCCGCGTCATATCATCGTTGATTAGGCCCAGGGTTTCTCGTGGGTCCGCCTTCGGCGTATCGGTAGCGGGGACTAGGTACCTCGCATCCTCCGTAAAAAGCCCCAGCCAATCATCCAGGCGCCACTCGTCGAGTAAGGCTGCTTCCTGAAAAAGGAACGCCTCCACCTCCCGGTGCAACAAAAGCTCAGCGAGTTGGGAATCGGAGTAAGAGGTCAATTTCGCGCTCTCAGCAGCCCCATTATTAACGGCCTACTTCGGTATCATTCAGATCCTTAAAGCGCGTAGCCTTTGGCGATCCCATAAGGTTGGCATGCCACTGACGCCAGAACGATCGAATGTGGAGTTCGTCCTTGCCGATCGCCTCCCGGTGCATACCCCGCGAGGCGTCGATCCATTCCGGGCCCCCCGCACCAAAACCGGCTTGAGCGGATTCCATTGCTTCAATGTCATCGGGATGTGCAAATCCGCCGGGCCCGAGGAAGCTGAGGAAATTTTCCAGCCGTCCGTTCAATAACTCGGCCGATTCGTTCTTCGGGGCCAAGGTCTGGACCGTCACCTCCATGTAGTCGGGTCCCACCGGCTCGAAGTAGCGCAGGCTAACCCCCGCGATGTCGTGGAGTGCAAAGTTAGGATAGATGAGGAAAAGACGATTCGTGTTGCACATGAGATACGCCCGCTCTTCCCCGAATCGTTCCACCAAACGTGCCCGAGTGTTTCTGATCTCCTCTTTGGTTTCCTCACCAAGGATAGGGTGCCAGTGAGCGATGGGCCTGGCTCGCTCCCCAGCCGCAAAGATATCAACGCCGTGACCGTTTCCTAAGGCCAGAGAACGTCCGTGAGTTCCTGGAAAATCCCTCGGTGGTGGAGGCGGGTCGCCTGGACCCATGCCTTGAGTGTATTTGAAGAAGGTCACGTGTAACGGCTCAACATGGTAGCTGTCCAGGCTGTTAATGGAAAACATCTTCCAATTGGCCCTAACACTATACTTCTGGATCCCAGGAACCACCCGCCAGCCTTGTTCAGACTGATCCAGAATGAGATCCAGGTACTCCTTTGCCCCTGCGAGGTAACTCACAAGGTCGGCCACCTCCGGGTTAAAGCTTACGAAGTAAAGGCCGCGATAGTTTTCTAACCTGGGCGGTGACACAAGGCCCATCTCCGCCTTATTGAACCCATCGGCATAGCCGGGGTCGTCTGGTACGCTAACGAGCTCCCCTTTATTGTTGAAGGTCCAGGCATGGTAGAAGCACTGGAATAATTCTGCGTTACCTTGGTCGACGCGGCAGACATTCGCACCCCAATGGGTACAGGTGTTGTAAAAAACGCGCACCTTGCCATCGTTCCCCCGCACCCAAAAGAGCGGGCGCCCCGCTACGGTCCGACGCCGGTAATCTCCCGGATTTTCTATCTCCGATTCGTGACCCAGGTACAACCAGCACCGGTCGAAGATGTTTTTGCGCTCGAGTTCCAAGATTTCAAGGGAGGTCAAGGCCGACCGGTGGACTCGGAAGAGTCCCCTCTGAGAGTCCTCATAGATTAAATTTTGCAGGTCCATCGCCACTACTTCGCGTCCGGAATTCAGCAATCAGAGTCATTCATCGATTGATTAATCAGAAAGTATTCGATGTGGCCGGTCGTGTCAACACGCAGGTCCTGGGCTCAGTCCCTAATATCCTGCAACAGCCAGTCCGTAGGGATTTCCCTTCTCAATCCCTTCTCGACGTGTTCTTCGAACGCATTCTGAGATTCCAAACCGGCTTGCCCCTAAGATTTGCCGCAATCTCCCAGTGCCAGAGGTCGATTGGGAGTAACCGTTGCTTAACAAAGCGTTGCAGCGAATGGCGCTTTCTGCTGGGATGACATCTCATCAGTTTACAGGTCTTTCAGAGAAAACATAATGGAGATGAGGCGATGCGTATCGAGAGAATAGAAACTATCCGCCTTCGGGTGCCTTGGGGGCCTCCAGAGCTGAACGAGAGACGGGACTGGATTATCGTGCGAGTCCATACTGACGACGGCCTGGTCGGGATGGCTCGTGGCGGCGACGCTGACATCATCGCTAGCGAGCTACAGCCGCTCCTGCTGGGTCAGGATGCCACCAGCATATCCTACCATTGGCAGCGCATGTACGAGGAGGTCTGGCGTTTTCGAGGCCCGGGCCGAGCTGCTATGGAATCCATAGGCGCCATCGATGTAGCACTGTGGGACCTGCTTGGTCAGTCCTGCGGGATGCCGGTGTGGCGGCTCCTGGGCGGCCATCGGAGTGTGGTGCCCGT
>JACZQL010000347.1 GCA_022545745.1 Deltaproteobacteria bacterium
GGATGGGCGGAGCCATGGTCCCGTGCAATGGTCTTAAGCGGCATGTGAGTTCCAAGGAATTCTGGCCCATTTACGAGAAGGCGGAGAATCTGGACTGCGTATTGTCGGTTCACGGGGGTAGCTACAGTGATTTAGGATTTGATACGTTTACTGTTTTCCCTGCTGTTAGGGCCTTGGGGATGCCCTTTCCTCTTGCGATAGCAATGACGGGGATGATCGTGGATGGGGTATTCGATCGATTTCCCAACTTGAGGGTTGGTTTCTTAGAGGGTGGGACGAGCTGGATTCCTCTGGTCATCGACAGGTTGGAGAGAGAGGTGGAGTACGGAGGGCTTAATCTCAAGCAGGCTCCTCTAGATTATTTTCGCAGCGGTAAGGTATTTATGGCCTGTGAGGGGAATGAGAAGGCATTGGCGTATGCGGTTGAGCGTATTGGGCCTGAGCCATTCATGTTTGCTTCTGATTTCCCACATGAGATTGCAATGGATAACTGTATGGAAGAGATTGATGAGATTCTGGAGAGAAAAGACCTGAAGGAGGAGCACAAGCAGGCGATCCTAGGAGGCAATGCAAAAAGATATTATAAGCTTAAATAATTGCGCTAGGTGCGGTGATCGTTTTTTGAAAGGAGTTGAACGATGCGCTTAAAAGATAAAGTAGCCATCATTACGGGTGGAGGGGGGAAGATCGGTAAGGCATACGCGTTGGGGATGGCCAAGGAGGGAGCAAAGCTTTGTCTCCCGGATATGGTTGATGCCAGCCCAGTGGTCAAGGCCATTGCAGGTGCCGGTGGCGAGGCCATGAGCGTCGAATGCGATGTCTCCAATGAGAAGAGCGTTCAATCCATGGTTGAGGCTACCGTAGAGCGGTTTGGCCGGGTGGACATCCTAGTGAATAATGCGGCCTACTTCATGAGCATCAAGAAAAGCCGCTTTTGGGAAATGGAGGTGGAAGAGTTCGACAAGGCCATGGCGGTCAATGTGCGAGGGGTCTGGCTTTGCGCAAAGGCCGTATTCCCGCATATGAAAAAACAGACCAAGGGAAAGATTATCAATATTGCCTCGGGTGTGGCCCTGAACGGCACCCCTGATTACGTGCACTATGTCTCCTCAAAGGGGGCGGTCATTGCCATGACGCGTGCCATGGCTCGAGAGTTGGGAGATTACGGGATTTGCGTCAACACGGTTGCCCCGGGATTTGTTGTGACGGAGGGTCGAAACGTAACTCCCGAGCAGGTCAAAAGGTCTAATGAACGGCGCTGCTTTAAAAGGTCTCAGGTGGAAGGGGACCTGGTGGGGACGGTGCTTTTTCTTGCTTCCTCGGAGAGCGATTTTATGACAGGACAGTTGCTGTCGGTGGATGGGGGGAGCCATTTTCTATAGAGGGACGCGAGTCTCGCAAAGTAAAAGGAGGAAATCCCATGGCGAGCGTGGTTACGGAAGGCCTGATCATCGCGAGTTCTTTTGCCCCCGCAGGATCAAGGGGAGTTTAATCATCAGTAAGTACGACCTTCATTTCTATTTGGATCAATACGAGCGGGATTCCCCCTTGGTGCCGGTGCTTTCCCGAGTGTTTCTTGACGTCATGAATGAAGCAAGTCCAGTCTACAGCAGCCGTGTCGCTAAATCCGTGCCACGAAAGATAGGTTTTTGTTAGCGCCTGTCGATGCTGATGCCAGGGACGCTCCTTGGCCTTGATCACAATCTTGCCCGTCTTGGCACGCTCCCTGGCCTCGGCGTTGAGCCTCAGGGTATTTTCGTAGTGCTCTCCCTGGTCCTTCTGTACGGGCTCTTTCTCTCTTACCCTTTCCCTCTCCATGAGTGTTTTCCTTTCCTAAGCTGGTTCAGTCGCTAATGACGTTCCCATGTATTCGAGACTTGCCAATGCAGTGTGTGTTCTGGATACCATTTGAGCATTATAGAATCAAGGCTATGGTCTCCTGCTCAAGCGGTTGCCCGTTTTTCTGCTCTGGGCCGGTACTTCTCGCAGAGGCCCTTCCAGTGTTCTACCCGCCTTTGGATATTTTGCAGCACAGCCTCGGGTACGTTGACAAAGGGCGGGCGTAGTGGGCCCGGGTTGCAGTAACCTGCTTGCTGAACGGCGATCTTGGCAGCTGTTTCGCGCCAGCTAAGATTCGGTGGGCCACCGCTTCCAGCGGTCAGGTCAAGGATGATCTGTTTTGCTGTATCCACATCGTTCTCATTGATGGCATCCCGAAGACGGAGCACGGGCCAGGGTCCCATCCAGGCATCGATGGACCAGCAGCCGGCAGCTCCAAGCGAGGCAAAGGGATGATACTGCGCCTGGTTGACGAAGATGCTCATCTTGCCTTGGACAACCTCCATAAGCCTTAGGAATTCGAACGTGGTTCGGTGGCTATCCTTCATGGCCACGACGTTGGGGCTCTGGGTAATCCTTTTGAAAGCATCCACCGGCAAAGTCACATTGTGCAGCGCTGGATTGTGGTAGACCATGATCGCCAGATCCGGGAACATCTCGGCGATGTCGTGGTAGAATTGCACCGCATTGTCCACAGTCGAAGGGAAATAGAAAGGGACGCCCACCAAAACCCCGTCTCCCCCCGCCTCACGAATGAACTTCATCTTTTTAACCGTTTCACGGCTGTTTAGGCTGGTGCATCCTATAAAGAGAGGGACCCGGCCTTTCACTGCTGCCACCGTGGCGCGGGTTATGGTTTCAAACTCGTCCCATAGAAGCGTGTGGAATTCGCCAAAGCTTCCTGTGGTTGCGATCACGTCACCGCCGTCGGAGATCATCCGCTCGACACCCGCTTTCAGATTGTCCACGTCAATGGTGGACGTGGAGTGAATGTCATTGGCGTCCGGGGTGGCGAAGGCAGGCATCATTGCCATCACACCGTGGAGATCTTTTGATGTTAGCATTTGGGTCCTCCTTCTTGTTTTGGGTTATTCAATAAATATTTGGACGTTACCTGAATGTCTTATCAATTGCGGCCAATTAGGACAAGCTTTAATATAGACGAGGGATATGGGTACACACATAGCCACTAGTGCAAGTTGACAGGTTCCTCCATTTCGCATACAAGACCGGAAGTAATCTAGAATAATTTCTTTTGATCGCGAACGTACCATTCGTTGTGCGCCCACTGGAATATTGGTCGAAGGAAATAAGGAGGTAATTATGGGATCCGTTGGATACAACGATCTGCGCGAATTTATCGAAGCAGCAAAGAAAATTAGTGATTTTAGGCAAGTGGACGGGGCAGATTGGAATAATGAGATCGGCGCCCTCATTGAAGCGACTTCGGAATTGGTACCGCAACCTCCTATGCTTATGTTCGACAATATCAAAGGTTTTTTCCCGGCTGCCGCCTCCGGCGCCGTAGGTGCAGGAAATAAAATCAGGATTCAATTTACAGAGTAGAGCGATCGTCTCTAGAAGTTTTTGATATTCTTGTTCGGTTTTCGGGGGAAAGAGTTCGAAGGAATACGTTCTTGATTTCGAAGCAAAATTGTCTTTTATT
>JACZQL010000348.1 GCA_022545745.1 Deltaproteobacteria bacterium
GATTTCCCCTTATGACCACCGGCCAACCCAGGAGGGAATTTACCAGCATTATAAAAAGGTTGCCTCTGAGGTGCACATTCCCCTGATCATTTATAATATCCCGTCCCGAACGGGTTCCAAAATCGAGCCAGAGACCCTTGCGCGCCTCGCTGAAGTGAAAAATATTGCGGGAGTGAAGGAGGCCACTGGATCCATCGATCAGGCCATCGAGGTGCTTCGACTCTGTGGTGGGGGGCTGGAGGTCTATTCTGGGGAAGACTCTCTCACGTTTTCACTCATGGCATTGGGAGGCAAAGGGGTCATTTCCACAGTGGCCAATGTCGCCCCTAGGGAGATGTCCCAGCTGACCCGCGCCTGTTTCGAGGGAGATTGGGAAAAGGGGCGGGGCATTCAGTTTCAACTGATTCCCCTGATTCGGAGTCTCTTTATCGAGACGAACCCGATCCCCGTCAAGACGGCTCTGTCTCTGATGGGCAAGTGTCGCGGGGATCTGCGTTTGCCCATGACCCCAATGGCGGAGCCAAACGTAAAGAAGCTGAAAAAGGCGATGTCTGATTTTGGTCTGATCTGAGGTGGAAGTTAGTGGATTTAGTCGTTTGCGGGATAGCGGGTCGAATGGGTGGAGCGGTGGCCCGGGTAATTCAACAAACCCGTGGTGTGAAACTGGTGGGGGCCGTAGACCGACCCAGAAGCCTCAGGGTGGGCAAGGATGTGGGGGAGGTTGTTGGATTAGGGACGTTGGGGGTTCCAGTCAGCGACAATATCGGAGCACTGTTGAAGGGAAATGTTGCCATTATTGACTTTACCCGGCCCGCAGCCTCCCTCGGCTATCTCAGAGATGCGGCGAAGAGGGAGGTCCCCATTGTCGTCGGCACGACGGGATTTACGGCGCGGGAATGGAATGAGATCAAAAGGCTGAGTCGGCGGACCCGGGCGTTGGTGGCGCCCAATATGAGCGTCGGGGTGAATCTCCTGTTGGGACTTCTCGGTGGGGTGGCTCGGTCTCTGGGCGAGGACTATGACGTAGAGATCATCGAGATGCATCACCGATTCAAGAAGGACGCCCCGAGCGGTACGGCCCTTGCCCTTGGGCGTGCCATTGCCGGGGAGTGGAAGAGGGACTTGAACAAGGTGGCAGTTTTTGGGCGCAAGGGTCTCGTGGGAGAGCGGGGAAAGAAGGAAATAGGTCTGCTTGCCGTTCGAGCAGGTGATACCGTCGGTGAGCACACCGTGATCTTTGGCGGTTTGGGGGAACGGATTGAGTTTGTTCACCGTGCCCACAGCCGTGAAACCTTTGCCCGTGGAGCTGTTCGGGCCGCCCAGTGGCTGGTGAAGCAAAAAAAAGGACTTTATAACATGCAGGACGTGCTCAGGCTGCGCCCATCGAGTTGACAAATTAAATATTCTATACTAATCAGTGAGCCTATTCCAAGTGGTTTCAAACTCTCCCAATTCAGGTCAGCAGACCCCGGAAGACGAAGTAGAGAAGTTAGCGCAAGATATTGGTCGTCTTATCCGGGCGGTGGAACCGCAAGGGCGGGAAGAACTCAAAGAGCTGGCCTATACTCTTATCCGCGAGGAAATGAACCAGGGCGCGGTGGGGGAGGGGGTGACAGAAGGATCGCCTATTGGTCCCTTAAATCCGTTGGGATTAGGGGTCCTGATTCTGGTTTTAGGTGCGGGTCTGTCTTTTATCTTTGGACCCGTAGGGTTGCTCCTCATGCTGGGTGGTTTGATCTTTATCTTGTGGGGAGCGATTATTAGTTGGGTTAAGGGATAGGAAAGAGATATGGCAGCAGCAGACGGAAAAAAACGCGGAATCTGGAGCCGGCGGGACTTTTTCACTCGGTTTGGTTGGGGGGGGTTCGGGGTCTTTACGGGTTTGACCCTGGTCGGATTTCTCCGCTCCGCCTTTCCCCGGGTTCTCTTCTCGCCCCCGTCGACCTTTAAGGCAGGTTTGCCATCGGATTATTACATAGGCGAGGTGAGCGCGAAGTTTAAGCAGGATTTTCGTGTTTGGATCGTGAGGGAGGAAGCTGGCATTTACGCGATCTTCGCCAAATGTACCCATCTGGGATGCACCCCTCGGTGGCTTGCGGCCGAAAACAAATTCAAATGTCCATGCCACGGGAGCGGTTTTTTCAAAAGCGGCTTGAACTTCGAAGGACCGGCCCCGCGCCCGCTGGATCGCTTCGAGATCAGGCTGGCTGAGGACGGACAGATAGTTGTGGATAAGAGTCGCACGCTGAGGATGGGGCCTGGAGTAGAACCAGACGAGCAGCATCCGGAGAGTATTTTGAAGGTATGACGGAAAGATGAAAAAGTTCGATGCGCTAAAAAAAGAGATTGTTGAGAGTCAGGTCTGGAGGGCAATATTCCGCCACGGTTATGAGGATACGCCCAGAAACCGTGTGATGATGGTGACGAGCAATGTGTGGCTCCATCTCCATCCGGCCAAGGTCCGCCGGCATTCCGTAAGGATGCGTTTTACCTGGTGCATGGGGGGGCTCACGTTTTTCATGTTCCTCATCACCGTGGTAACGGGTGTCTACCTGATGTTCTATTACCGGCCCGTAGCCGAGTACGCCTATGCGGATATGAAATATTTGGAGTTCGATATGCCCTTTGGCATGCTGATGCGGAACATGCACCGATGGGCGGCCCATGCCATGGTCATTTTCGTGTGGCTCCATATGTTCCGTGTGTTTCTTACGGGTTCCTACAAGCCACCCCGCGAGTTTAACTGGATTGTAGGTGTCCTCCTGCTGGTGTTGACCCTGCTGCTGAGCTTCACAGGTTATCTCCTACCCTGGGACCAGCTTTCCATCTGGGCGGTGACGGTGGGTTCTAATATGGCGCGGGCTGCGCCGCTGCTCGGTCACGAGGGGCCCTTTGCAAATTTGGTGGGAGCCAATCCCATTTATGACGCCCGGGCGTTTTTATTCGGGGGAGGAGAAATCGGGCCACATACCTTGCTCCGATTTTATATCCTACACTGCATCTTTTTCCCTCTGGTTGCCACTCTGCTCATGGCGGTTCATTTTTGGCGTATTCGAAGGGATGGTTTTTCTGGGCCGCCGCTATAACTTGGCCCCAAGGTGAAGGGTCATGGCCGAAGAAACTCAAACTCAGAGACGGGCCCCTATTGTCGACGATAAAATTCATACCTGGCCCCATCTGGTCCGGGCGGAATTTCTCGTCGCACTCATTGTTACGGTAATAATGATCATTTGGTCCGTGGGGATCGATGCCCCTCTGGAGGAGGCGGCGAATCCCACGCGCACCCCAAACCCCTCGAAGGCCCCTTGGTATTTCCTGGGGCTTCAGGAAATGTTGGTTTATTTCGATCCCTGGCATGCAGGGGTGGTCCTGCCCACTCTCATTATCGTGGGCCTCATGATGATCCCATTCATTGATATCAACCCTAGCGGAAACGGTTATTACACCTTCAAAGAGAGAAAATACGAACTCTTGACCTTCATATTAGGCTTTCACATCCTT
>JACZQL010000349.1 GCA_022545745.1 Deltaproteobacteria bacterium
AAAAGCCCCGTTTGGGGCTTTTTTTTTGCCAACGAAAAGGCAATGATTGTTTTGTCGATTATGAAATTCGTCGACGAGGTAAAAATCAAAGTCAAGGCTGGAGATGGCGGCCGCGGGTGCGTGAGCTTCCGAAGGGAAAAGAATGTAGCTTGGGGGGGACCGAACGGGGGAAACGGTGGCAAGGGGGGAGATGTTTGCGTCGTGGCGGACCCGCAGTTCTCGACCTTGTTGGATTTACGCTACCAACAGCAGTATCGGGCTCAGAGGGGGGAGCATGGGAGGGGAAAAGACCAGCATGGAAAAAATGGGGATGACAGGATCATCACCGTTCCTGTAGGCACGATCATTCGAGACGCAGTAACGGGTGAGGTCCTGGCTGACCTTCAGACCCCAGTGGATCGGTTGGTGGTGGCGGCTGGAGGATTGGGTGGTAAAGGGAATGCGCATTTTGTTTCTTCTACAAACCGGAGCCCACGTCGGGTTCAGCCGGGTCTTCCTGGGGAAGAGAAGGAACTCCATTTGGAGCTAAGGTTATTGGCCGATGTGGGAATCATTGGGCTTCCCAATGTAGGGAAATCGACCTTGATTGCTGCCTTGTCGTCCGCGCGACCGAAAATTGCTGATTATCCCTTTACGACCCTTGTGCCCAACCTGGGGGTGGTTTCCTATGGCGACGATAATAGTTTTGTACTTGCAGATATTCCCGGACTCATCGAAGGCGCCCATAGGGGAGAGGGGCTTGGAGACAGGTTTTTACGGCATGTAAGCCGTACGAGCCTGTTAATTCATATGTTGGATTCGTCGAACATTCAGGCAGAAGACCCTTTGGCTAATTATGTCTCCATCAATCGTGAGCTGGAACTGTCAGGTCTTAATCTGGCCAATAAGCCGCAGCTTGTGGTGGTTAACAAGATTGATCTGCCTGAGGGGAGGGAGAATCTCAAACTCTTGGAGGGGAAACTTCCTTTTTGTGCCATATCTGCAGCGACCCATGAGGGATTAGACAACCTAAAGAGGTTGATTGGGGCCAAGCTGGAAGAAAGAAAGTCAGACGAGGGCAGGACCGGTGTCTCAACGGGACTTTAAAAAACGCTTTTTGCCTAAGGCACGTCGTGTCGTTATCAAGATCGGGAGTCAGATACTCTCTTCGTTTAATGGCGTAGAGGAGGAGAGAATCCGAGGCTTGGTGTCCGATCTTGCGGTCCTCCATAACCAGAAAAAAGAGGTGGTGGTGGTCTCATCGGGGGCCGTGGTGGCGGGGATGACATGCCTTGGGGTGAGAGAGAGGCCCAAGACGATTCCACAGAAGCAGGCCCTGGCGGCGGTGGGGCAGATCAAACTCATGGCGCTCTATGAAAGGCTTTTCTCCGATTTTAAGAAGAGCATCGCGCAGATCCTGCTCACCCACGAAGATCTATCCGATCGTCTCCGCTATCTGAACGCCAAACATACTTTGATCACTCTCTTGGAGTCCTCCATCATTCCAATAGTGAATGAAAATGACACCGTCGCCGTCGAAGAGATGAAATTTGGTGACAACGATCATCTGTCTTCTTTAGTGGCGACCCTGCTGGAGGCCGATCTGTTGGTGATGTTGAGCGATGTCAATGGAGTCTATGATCAGGACCCTCGCCTTTATCCGAACGCCCAGTTGGTTCCTTTAATCTCCGATCTCAAGGGATTTAAGGAAAGGGCCAGTGGGGGAGGCCAGGGCCCTTATGGGACGGGAGGCATGTCCTCAAAGATTGAGGCAGGAGAGAAGGCCGCGGCTTCTGGGATTCCCACCATCATCGCTAACGGTATGGAAGATGGGATTTTACACAAGGTTTTCAGTGCTGAGGAGGAGGTGGGTACCCTGATTCTTCCGGAAGCTAGCCGTTTAGCTAATCGAAAGCATTGGATTGCGTATAACCTTAGACCGTCGGGGGAAATTGTAGTGGACCATGGGGCCTATGAAGCCCTGGTCAAGAAGGGAAAGAGTCTCCTCCCGTCCGGACTGAGGGAGGTCCGAGGCTCCTTCGGAGTTGGGGATTGTGTGCGTTGTCTGGATGCTGACGGGCGAGAGTTTGCCAGGGGACTGGTCAACTACAGTGCCCTGGAGCTGAACCAAATCAAGGGAATACATACCTCAGGGATTGAAAAGGTGCTTGGCTATAAGGCCTACGATGAAATCATTCATCGAAATGACCTGGTGCTGCTTTGAACTAGAGGTCGGAGGTCGGAAGTCAGAGGTCAGAAGTCAGAAGTCAGCGATCAGCTTTGAGGGTTGAATCGGAAACCGAATACTGGTAGCTCATGGCTGGGATTGGTAGATGGAAATGTCCTTAAGAGATGAAGCAGTCCGCTTAGGACAAAATGCAAAGAAGGCTGCGAGCCGACTGGCCGAGGTCTCCTCAGAGGTGAAGAATCGGGCTTTGTTCCTTATGTCAGAGGGGCTGGAGAAAAAGAAGGACCTTGTCCTGAGCGAGAACGCAAAGGACCTGAAGTCAGCGCGTAAGGCAGGAGTCTCGGAGGCACTGCTTGACCGGCTCGCTCTCAATGCAGGCCGTGTCAAAGCAATGGCCAATGGGCTCAGAGAAGTCGCCGCATTGACCGATCCCGTGGGAGAAATCGTCAAAATGTGGCGCCGGCCTAACGGTCTCCAGGTGGGGCGGATGCGTATCCCCCTCGGCGTCATTGCCATGATTTACGAGGCCCGCCCCAATGTGACCGCCGATGCCGCCGCCCTATGTCTCAAGTCGGGAAATGCCGTCATCCTACGAGGGGGTAGCGATGCCTATTACTCCAATCAGGCCATCGGGGCAGTGCTCGAGGAGGCCTGCGTGGAGGCCCAAATCGCCAGAGGGACGGTTCAGGTGGTGAAGTCGAAAAACCGGGAATTGGTGGATGAACTGCTTCAGCTGGAGGAATACATTGATTTGATCATTCCCCGGGGGGGGGAAGAATTGATCCGTAGGGTGGCCGGAAACTCACGTGTTCCCGTTGTCAAACACTACAAGGGAGTCTGCCATGTCTACGTGGAGTGCGATGCCTCCTTGGAGATGTCCGAGCGGGTTTGCATGAACGCCAAGGTTCAGCGTCCTTCCGTCTGCAATGCCATGGAGACCCTTTTGGTCCACGAGTCCATTGCACCCAAGTTTCTTCCAACCATGATCGCCAAATTTCAGCAGGCAGGGGTAGAGATTCGCGGTTGTAAAGAGACGCGCGCGTTAGTACCAAGTATCAAGGCCGCCAGCGACGAGGATTGGACGACTGAATATCTCGACTTGGTTCTGTCGGTTCGGGTGGTCAAAGACATGAACGGTGCCATCGAGCATATCGAGCAATATGTTTGTCCAACCATCTCGTCCGAGCAGGTATTGGGCGACGAGCGCGCCAGTAAACCCCGTTGCGCCCCAAACAATGACATCAAATTCCCGATCAGAAATATTCATAACGTTTTTACCAGTAGCGCGACTTCTTTCTCGCCGCCTTCGGTGGTCTGCGACTCGACCTGTGTGA
>JACZQL010000003.1 GCA_022545745.1 Deltaproteobacteria bacterium
AGGCGGTACGTTGGAGCGACTCCGCTGGGAGCGGGAATGATTCCCGCAGCGATCGAGCGCAACTATCCTAAACGCCTGCTTGAGGCAGGCTGGTGGCATATGAGTCTTTTTCAGCGGCCTGCTAGTCTTGGTAGCTCAATTGCTAGGGTCGCTCCCATTCGTCTCGGCAGCCTCTACCACTAGCAGTACTGTCCTGTTAACAATCCCTCGCGCGACGATCCTTCCCAGACTGGACCTGGAGTTCTCAATTCCGGGAGTTGCGGCTGGGGGAGGTGGCCCTGATAGCGGCTAGTGAAAATTTCTTTTGCGTTTGCACCAGTGGGGGATTCTTGATTAAGCTATTCGGCATAGGGGCCTTGTCCAAGTAAAGATTGCGCCCCCTGAACAGGAGGTAGGGATATGGCAACAATTTGCACGGTGTTGGGTTGCTCACATTCTCCCTTTCTATTTATGCCTCCGGAGCTGTGGGACGAAGTCCGGCGCAGGCGGCAGCTTGCAAAGGACGTCCCTCGACCCTCCGTGGAATCGAATAAGGTAGAGTTTGACCGGTGCATGAAGGCCTATGCCACCCTAAGACAGAAGATCGAGGCTGTGAAACCCGACGTCCTTTTAATCTTTGGTGATGATCAGCGCGAGCAGTTCAGCTTTAGCAACTTTCCCGCTCTGGGGATCTATCTTGGGGAAGAGATGGAAGGAGAGACCAAACCCGTTGGTTTTCTGCGACGGGCTATGGGAATGGATAATGTGCCGTTTGAAGAGAATTGGGTCAAGGCCAAAGGGGCCCCTGAGTTTGGCAGGCAGTTGATGATGGGGCTGATGAAGAGGGACTTTGATCTCGCCTTTAGCCTCGACCTGCCCAATAAGGAGCGAGGCCTGGGACATGCCTTTTTGCACCCGCCCTATTACCTTACTCCCAATTACGATATTCCCATCCTGCCGTTTTTCGTAAATTGCTTTTACGCCCCGCAACCCTCCGGCAAGAGGTGTTACGACCTGGGAAAGGCCGTCAAACAGGTGATTGAAGAGTCTCCTATGGATCTCAGGGTTGCCGTAATCGGCTCGGGGGGCTTGTGGCATACCCCCGGCGTTCCTGGTGCCTACCTGGATGAAGAATTTGACAGGACCATTTTGAAGTTTGTCGGCACCGGTGAGGCACGAAAAATGGCGGAATATTTTGACAGTTGTGAATGGCCCTATCCGTCGGCGACGCCGGAAGTGGCCGACAAGCTATTAGGTGGAACGGGAATGTCCGCTGGACTCGGGAGTGGGGTCGGCGAAACTAGAAATTGGCTCATCGCTTCCGCAGTCGCCGATGGTGTCAATGGTTCGGTTGTCGACTATGTGCCGGTCTATGCCTCCCCATGCGGTATGGCATTTGCCCACTGGGACATGAATTAAAATTCCCTGGTAGTTACGAGAACGAGAACACATATTACAACGGGGGGGAGCAAGACAACTTCGCCCCTGTGGAACTCGGCCACCAGTTGGAAAAGCTCATACCTAATTTCAAATTCCAGTATGTTTCCAATGCCGGTCACCAGGTGCAGAACGACCAGCCTGAGTTGATCAGCAAGCTGATGATAAAATTCTTCAGTTGATCCGTCTTAGCCCTTTCTAGAACTCACTTCAGGTCCAGTAGGATCGAGTTGAACCGTTCCTAACTGTCCAATTTTACGCTTTTTGTCACGTTACTTGCCCAGCTGTATCTCCCGCCCAATAGGCAGGTCTTCAGTAATTAACCGGTCCGATCATTGGCACGGTTTTAGCATAAATCAGAGACTCACAGGCTCTGTCTCGATTGGATTCATTAATCTATGCGAAATGTCAGTACCCGAAGGGTTCCAGCGCTGCCGTTCCTCGCGCTACTTTTCTCGATTGTTTTTCTAAACGGCTGCGCTGCAATTGCGTTGGCCCTCTTGGGGGCCGGGGTGGGTGTTGCCACCGAGCAGGCGGTGTCTTACACCATGAGGGGCGTCGCCTCTCGAACACTGACAGCGCCCTTGCCCAGGGTCCGCCGGGCCGCATTAAGGGCGCTCCGTCGCATGGGAATCAAGGTGGAGGGACGAGAGAAAACCGAGTACGGGGAACTCATAAAGGCCACCGGTACGAACCGACAGATTGAAGTGAGGCTCGAGCCCATCACCCCAAAGAGCACTCGTATGCGCACGGTGGCCAAGCACGGTTTTTTCCTGAGAGACAGGGCCACCGCCACAGAAATTATTTTACAGACAGAGAGAATTATTAACGGAAAGTCGTAAAAGGCCCCACCACTCCTACAATCTTCCTCAACCCTTTCCATCGCTCTCGATGAACTTCTTCACATCCCCTAGCTTGGCCCTGTCGAATTTGTCCAGGTGCACCGTTTCCTCGAAGGACCTTCTAGGCACGGTACTTTTACGTTAGGTTGAAGAGTCCGTCGGCGTTCTGCCAACGAATGAGTTCCTTGTCCGTCTGAGAGATCCTGCCATTGGCCTCGAAAAGTTCCCGATCTTCCCATTTCTTGAGACCACCGGGATCGTCATGGGGGTAGTCTGTTGCGTAGAGGAAGCGCTCCGCCCCCAGGAACGTAACGGCCTCTGCCAGTTCCGGCTCCTCGGTCTCTATGGTGAAGAAGATGTTTCTGCGCAGGTAGTCGCTGGGTGTTAATTTGTTTTTGGCTACGGCCTCTTCCTTGGATACCAGCCGTGGAGGGCCGCTGGGTTTCCGGGCCGAAGTCCCGGCGTCCCGTGAGTAATCGGGAATATTGCGCTCGAATCTGGCGTCCATCCGTTCGAATAGAGGTTTGATCCATCCAGTTCCCCCTTCCGTGTAAACCACTTGAAGCTTGGGAAGTGTGTCCAACAGGCCACTGGTGATCAGGGACACCAGGGTCATATGCCCGTCATGGGGAGCGAAGATGTCCAGTCCGATCCTCTGGAATCTCCTAAAGTTGATGGCCCGGTGACCATGTTGCACCGCATGGAGATACAACACCATGTCCAGCTCCTCCACCTTCTGAAAGAACGGCCAGAGTTCGGGGTGTTCTCCCAATGTTTCCCCATAAGGGTGCTCCGGGACCGCATAGGTGTAATCCACAACCACCGCCTTAAAGCCATTGTCCCGGGCCCACTCCACCTCCCGAATGCCTGCTTCAACGTCTTGCAGGGGTGCATGGGCAACACCGATGAATTTTTTAGGGTGCTGTTTCATGATCGTTACAATGGCTTGGTTGTAAGAGTGCGCAATGGCCTGAGCGAGATCGGGCGCGAGAAGATTGGACCATGCCCAGGGGGTAAACTGGGGTAGGAGGACCTGTTGGTCTACTCCAAGCCGCTCGAGGTCCTTGAGCCGCACTTCGATATCCGTCATCCCCAGGAGATCTGTTCCGGACCCTCCTCGAGACGTGGAATAGGAGGGAAGGGGAGTCGTTCCGGGAACCAGTGGGGGCTTAGCGGGGAAGTCCGAATGGGTGTAGAGGCCTTCCTTATCAAAATGGAGGAGGGGCCGGACATGTTTCGACCCTTCATCCATATAGTCGAAGGCATCCCTGGGGATGATATGCGTATCGCAGTCAATAATCATAATCGATTGCTCCCGCGTATGACCTACCGCAACTCGGTGTCCGTGTGCAAGGTCCTGTCGGGTACTACTTGCCCCGATCCGACTTTAATCGGTCCGAGTGAGAATCTACTCTACGGGGCAAGCGAAGGAGGGTGCTTCGGCGGATTCCGCCGAAGAAAGGAAGGATACCACGGGTGTAAACCCGTGGAGGCTTCATTTTGAGGACGAGGCCTCGGTGAATGATGGCACCCTACCCTGAAGCAACGTGCCGATCTCAGCCGCAGGTAGGCGTAAGCCAACATAGAAGGGCCCAAAAAGCGCGTATATAGCGCTGGCTTCGTCGAAGCGCATCTCGTAGACGATCTTTTTGAACTCCAGGGGATCATCGGCAAAGAGGTCCACGCCCCATTCCCAGTCGTCAAAACCCATGGATCCAGAGATGATCTGGGTGATCTTTCCGGCGTACCGCCGTCCGATCATGCCATGTTCGTGCAACATCCGCTGGCGATCCTTCATGGGAACCTGAAACCAGTTTTTACTCTCCCCACGCTTTCGTCCCATGGGATAAAAGCAGAGATGCCGCCGGGGAGGAATCTTGGGCCAGAGCCGGGGCGCCATGGCCTTACGCTGCTCGGCTAATTCGGTCTCCACCGCCTGGGCCCATTCAGGAGAACCGGGCTGGATCCCTTTTTCCTTAAGCTCAGTGTAAATACGGCCGGTTATCTGGTACAGACCTAGCTCCACAACCGAGAGATACGAAGTCGTCGGCTCCAGGAACTGGGCTAGGGGGAGATTGGCCAACCGCAACTCTGCCTCGTTCAGCTCCTCAAAGGTCCGACGGAAGTGAAAGACCATGAGATCCCCTTTGTGTCCCAACAATGAAAAGAAGGCCGATTGCCCATCGCCGCCCTGTTCCATTTCCTCGAGAACGGACCTGGTTTCCTTGATGACACGCTGCTGGTCATGGGAAGGGAGAGCCTGCCAAGCAGACCAGCGGATGCGAAACATCTGGTGGAGAATACTCCATCCATCCAAGGTCAACGGGACACCAGGAAGTCCATCGCTCTGCGCCTTTGCTTTGCTATTCACTTTTTGCCTTTCCATCACTGGATCCTCAATTCCATGTTATCCGCTTCATTAGTTAGGCTTCAACCCCGATCATCATTGTCTCTTTTGGGGAGCTGACTTGCAATTGTACCGGTTTTCCTTTATCCCACAAAATAATGCGTTGGGTCGCGATCGCTTTAGCCCTTGCTATTCAGTTAATTCCCGTTAGAACCGCTCAAGCACAATCTCCCCAAGTCGAGGAGATCACTCTTGAAAATGGGCTCAAGGTCTTCCTTCTGGAAAACCACAAGAGCCCCGCTGTCACCTTCCAGGTTTGGTACCATGTAGGTTCAAGAAATGAATTAGACGGCAAGAGCGGCCTCTCCCATTTCCTGGAACATATGATGTTCAAGGGCACCGCAAAGATCGCCCCAGAGGAACATTCTCGAATCATTGCAAAAAACGGTGGTCGCTACAATGCCTTTACCTCGCAGGATGCCACGGTCTACTTTGCCACAATGAGCCGGGAAAAAATCGGGATTGCCATTGAGCTGGAGGCGGACCGGATGGTCAACGCCCGTATGGACGGCGAATATTTTGCACGAGAGAAAGCGGTGGTTATTGAGGAACGCAGGCTTCGCACCGAGGATAACCCCTCTCAGGCCCTGGCCGAGGTCACGGGCGCCGTCACCTACATGGTCCATCCTTACCGCCGGCCGGTGATTGGCTGGATGCAGGATCTCAGAAACCTCACCCTACAGCACCTGAAAAGTTACTACCGAACCTATTATTCCCCTAACAACGCCTTTGTGGTGGTGGTGGGAGACTTCGTACCTACGGAGATATTGGCAAAGATCAAGGCTACCTTTGGACAAATTCCCCGTAGACCCGACCCTCCCAAGGTAAAAATCACAGAAAAACCACAGCGGGGCGAAAGAAGGGTGACACTCAAAAAAGAGGCAGAGCTGCCTTATCTGTTGATGCACTATCACGTGCCTAACCTCAAAGACCCAGACAGCTATGCCCTGGATCTCCTGACGGTCATTCTTGCAAGTGGCCGTAGCTCCCGACTCTACCGCGATCTCGTATACGGCCAGCGGCTGGCTCGGAGGGTGAGCGCAGATTACTAAGGACTGTCCATAGACCCCACGGTCCTTTCCATCTCGGCTCAGGCCATGCCTGGGAAGAGCGCTGCTCAAGTAGAACGCGCCATTGATCAGGTGCTCGAACAGATCAAATCCAAACCGGTCGGTGCAAGAGAACTGCAAAAGGCAAAAAATCAGGTTGAGGCCGACACCATCTTTCGCCAGGACTCCATCTTTGGCCAAGGCATGAGGATCGGCCGCTATGAAATCTCGGTGGGACGCCATCTCATGGACCGTTACCTAGAAGAGATAAGGAAACTCACCGCCGCTGACCTCTTAAGGGTGGCCCGAACGTATTTAGATCAAGATCGGCGTACGGTGGGGACTCTTATTCCGACCGAAGAGGAAGCTCGGTGAAAAAGTTCCTCCTGGTTTGTCTCTGTCTATCATTCGGATTTGGGGCCCCCAGGCTTTCTCACGCAGGCCTTTCCGCCCAAAGGGAAGTGCTTGAGAACGGTTTAGTCCTCATTACATCAGAACAAAGATCCCTGCCCATCATCAGCTTCCAGCTCCTCATCAAGGCCGGATCACGCTACGACACACAGGGAGCCGAAGGACTGGCCAACCTCACATCTCGCCTCCTGACCTACGGAACCGCGAACAGGACGGCCTTGCAAATCAGTGAGTCCCTGGACTTCATTGGTGCCCGACTGAGGACTCGGGCTAGCAGAGATCTAGCCACCGTGAGTTTAACCCTGCTTAAAAAAGATCTCGACACCGGACTCGAATTATTGGCTGAACTACTGACCCAGTCCGTTTTCCCCCAGGAGGAGATCGAGAGACAAATAAAGTCCGTCATCGCATCCATCAAGGCAAAAGGAGAACGACCCAGGGCCATTGCGCGTGAGAAGTTCAGGGCAGCTCTCTTCCCCGATAGCCCCTACGGCCGACCCGTAGAGGGGACCGAGGAGTCGGTTAAGGACCTCGATCGGCGCGAGCTGGCCAAATTCTATCAAGGCTTTTATCGTCCCAATCGCTCGATATTGGCCGTGGTGGGGGACATTTCCCGGCAGGAGATCAAGGAAAAGCTTGACCATGTCTTTCGATCGTGGGAGAAATCATCCTTTTCTCAAGAACCTCAACCTCCCGCAACTTCAGCCTCGGCAGACTTTATTCGCATTAACAAGGACCTCACCCAGGCCAACATCGTTATGGGCCACAAGGGTATTCCTCGAAGTCACCCGGATTATTACCCCATTCGCGTTATGAGCTACATCCTTGGTGGTGGGGGCCTTTCCTCACGGCTACCCGATGCCATTCGTAACGAGCGAGGGTTAGCCTATTCGGTCCGTGCCTCCTTCTCGGCAGGAAAATACACCGGAACCTTTCGGATCAGCATGCAAACAAAGAACAAGACCGCCGAGGAGGCCATAGGCATCGCCATCGAAGAGATCCGTCGGATTAGGGAACAGGGGGTCACTGAAGAGGAGCTTGAATCCGCCAAAAACTTCCTCATCGGCAGTTTTCCAATCCGACTGGATACCAACCGGAGGATCGCCCGATTTCTTGCTCGCGTGGAATATCTCGAATTGGGCTTGGATTATCCAGACCGCTTTCCCGACCTGATCCGCCAGGTGAGCCGGGCGGATGTTACCCGAGTGGCCAGGGCCCACTTGCACCCGGAAAAGCTCATCGTAGTGGTGGTTGCAAATCTGGATAAAGTAAGATAAGATCGTGGAATCATTTGGAATTAATCGGTTGGATTAGGCGCAAAACCTGACAGTAAAGACTCTTGCTGCCAGGCCAGTGGGAGACGGGAAAGGAGCCCCTGTGAGAAAAGTTCTTGTTGTGGAAGACCACCCCGACATGCTGGAGGTGCTTACCTGCCAGGTGGAAATGATGGGGTTTTCTGTTATTCCAGCGAAACATGGCAAGGAGGGGGTGAAAAAGGCGTTGGAAGAGAAGCCCCACCTCATCCTCATGGACATCATGATGCCCGAAATGGATGGAAAGGCCGCAACGCGGGCAATCCGTTCCAATCCGGAGACACAGAATATACCCATCCTGGCCGCCACCGTCCTATTCCGGGAAACCGATTTGAAGAGTTGCATTGAAGCCGGATGTAACGACTACATTGTGAAGCCTTTCACCTTTCAGGAACTTCAGGGGAAGATTCAGGAGTACATCTCCGACGGTGAATCAGCCGTTCAATAGTCATCTCACTTTCCCTTCTTTACCCCTTTTCCAATCTCAGACTCTCCTCTAAAATAGTTTCCATAGGAGCACCAAGTGTTAGCAAGGGAAAAGGCCCTAGCCATTGTAAAGCGCCTTCGCGACGAGAAATATCAGGCCTTCCTGGCTGGCGGCTGCGTGCGCGATGATCTCCTGGGAAAGGCGCCCAAAGATTATGATATTGCCACGGATGCCCAACCCAGCGATGTGCAGCGGATCTTCCCTCAAACCATTCCCATAGGAACCCAATTTGGCGTGGTTCTGGTGGTGCTGGAAGGCGAATCGTTCGCCGTGACCACCTTTCGATTCGATGGTCCCTATCTGGATGGGCGGCACCCCAGCCATGTGCGCTTTGGCAGCATGGAAGAGGATATCATGCGACGGGACTTTACTATCAATGGGATGCTTTATGACACGTACGAGAACCGTGTCATCGATCTCGTTGGTGGGGAAAAAGATCTCAAGCGGGGCCTCGTTCGCGCCATCGGAGATCCCCGTCAGAGATTTGAAGAAGACCGTCTCCGCATGGTCCGAGCTATTCGTTTCGCGGCAGGCCTCAGATTTAACATAGAAGAAAACACCTTAAGGGCCATTCAAGGGCAGGCCCCAACCATTACCCAGGTTGCATGGGAACGAATTGGTGAAGAAACGACCCGGGTGTTGACCGAGGGTGGGGCCAGGAGAGGTTTTGAACTCCTGGACGCCACAGGGCTTCTTGGAGTCCTATTACCCGAGGTGGTGGCATTAAAGGGTGTCGAGCAGAGTCCTGAATATCACCCCGAGGGGGACGTCTTTACCCACACCCTGGGGTTGCTTGGTCATCTTACTGCCCCCACGGAGACCCTTGCCTACGGCTGCCTCCTCCACGACATTGCCAAAGCCCCTTGTTTCGAACGACGCGGCGAAAAAATAACCTTCTACAATCATACCGAAAAAGGCGCCGAAATGGCCTTGGAGATCCTTAAACGACTGAAGCGTAGCCGGGCGGATTGGGAAAGGGTGGCTTTTCTGGTGAAGAATCACCTACGATACACTCAGGCGCCGAAGATGCGCCTCAGCACGCTGAAGAGATTTTTACGTGAGGATGCCATTGAGGAGTTGTTGGAGCTCTGCCGGATCGATGCACTTTCAGCCAATGGGGATCTCCAATATTACAACTTCTGTAAGCAGAAGCTGGCGGAGTTCAAAGAGGAAGAGATCCACCCCGAACCCCTTCTCAAAGGAAAGGATCTAATTTCAATGGGATTCTCCCCTGGGCCTATATTTCAGGAAATCCTAAAGCAGATTGAAGAGGGTCAGCTCAACGGTGAGATCATAACCAAGGACCAAGCCCTAGATTGGGTTTACAAGAAATATGGCAGCCCAATGAACAGTCAACGTTGAACTCGACCCGGAATCCCTTATACTTTTTCCGGCTGCACAACGAAACAGAAACCTCGTAGTAGAGACCGATATGAGAAAGGCAAAGCCCCTAAGTGTTGTGGGGAGCGCTTATCCGCGGATAGATGGCGACATAAAGGTCACCGGCAAAGCGCTTTACACGGTGGATGTGGAACTTCCCGGAATGCTACACGGGAAGGTCCTAAGGAGTCATTATCCTCATGCAAAAGTGCTCAAGATCGACAAAAGCAAGGCAGAAAGATTACCGGGGGTCGTCGCAGTCCTGACCTACGATGATTTGGATGGTCTGAACACCTATTACGGGGCCACCTACAAGGACCAACCCATCCTTGCCGAGGGCAAGGTGAGATACGCGGGCGATCCTGTGGCAGCCGTGGCAGCAGTGGACGAGGCTACTGCTGAGGAGGCACTCAGCTTAATCTACGTGGAGTACAAAGAGCTTCCCGTCGTAGTCACCATTCAAGAGGCCCTGGCACCCGATGCACCATTGGTCCACGAGGTCCCGGCGAGTGAGGGTGAACTCCACGGCTATCGATATCGCCCTTCGGAGGAGTTCGAAGGAACCAACATCTGCTATCAATTCAGGTATGCCAAAGGGAATATCGCCGAAGGATTCAAGAAAGCGGCATACATCTTCGACGACACGTTTACCTTTCCCCGCGTACACCATTACTCCATGGAGCCGCACGTTACCGTGGCCCATTTGCAAAACGACAGAATTACGCTCTGGGCATCCTCCCAAGATCCTTTTACCCTTCAACGTCACATTGCTGAGATTTTCAAGGTACCGGTGAACAAGGTTCGGATCATTGTCCCTTATGTGGGCGGGGCCTACGGGGGAAAGATTTCGGTCAAAGCTGAGCCTCTGGCTGCAGTCCTGGCCTGGAAGACCCGTCGGCCCATCAGGCTCGCACTGTCTGCTGAGGAAAGCTTCAAGACAGTCACACGCCACCCTGGCCGATGCCGATTGAGAACAGGAGTCACACGCGACGGAAGGCTGCTCGCACGGCAGTGCGAGATTTACCTGGACACCGGTGCGTATGCAGATGCGGGACCGAGGGTGACTCAAAAGGCCGGGTATCGGGCGCTCGGTCCCTATCGGATCCCCCATGTGGAGACCACCGCGCACACAGTCTATACAAATACGGTCCCGGCCGGTGCCTTCCGCGGATTTGGCAGTCTCCAAGTTACATGGCCCTATGAGTCGCAAATGGACATCATTGCGGAGAGATTGGGCATTGACGCGCTGGAGCTCCGCCTCAAGAACTTGCTGCGGAAAGGTGAGGAATACACACCTGGAGACACACCCCTAGACTGCAATCTCAAAGAAGGACTACTCCTTACCGCCGATGCCATTGGCTGGAAGAAGCGGAGCAAAGGTCCTAACCGGGGAAAAGGTCTAGTCTGCTGCATAAAGGACGGTGGAGGCACCTACAAGGTGTCTTCTGCTGCAGTCAAAATGAACCCTGACGGTAGCGTTGTCCTACTGACAGGGACTGTGGAGTTGGGTCAAGGAGCACACACCTCGATGACTCAGATCGTGGTAGAGGAGTTAGGTGTTTCAGGAGATCGAATTCTCGCTGCCCAAGTCGACACGGATGTAACCCCATACGATGCAGCAACGAGCGCTAGCAGCTCAACGGTAGTCATGGGTCTCTGTGTTTACAGAGCAACCCAGGACTTAAAGGTCCAACTCCTGCGCCGGGCAGAAAAGATTTTTAAAAACAAGGCAACGTACTTATCTTTTAAAAACGGAAGAATCTACAACAAAAGGGGCCAAAGCGTCTCCTTTGAAGAGGTCATGACTCAATCCTTTGGAGCAAAGGCGGGAGAGATCGTCGGAAAAGGCTTCTATCAAGACAAGAAGAGTAACAAAGCCGTCCTGGGTTCTCCAACCACTTTCTGGGAGGTGAGCTGGGCAGGGACAGAAATCGAGGTGGAGAAGGACACAGGAGAGATCAAGATTCTAAAGTACGTATCAGTATCCGACGTGGGAACTGCTATTCACCCGGTTCAATGCAGTGGACAGGACGAAGGGGCCGTTATGTTTGGTATCGGCCACACCCTCTTCGAAGAGATGGTTTACAGCGATGGTCAACCTATCAATCCCAATGTGATCGATTACCGCCTGCCAGGCTTCGCCGATCTCCCCAAGGTTTTCAAGACCATTCTGATCGAGAATCAAAACGGCCCGGGCCCCTACGGTTCCAAGGGGATGGGGGAAGGCGGGCTCCTTCCCGTCGCCCCCGCCATTGCCAATTCCGTCTACAATGCCGTCGGGGTTAGGATCTATGACCTCCCCATCACTCCCGAAAAGCTATGGCGGGCCATGAGAGAAAAGGCCCCCAGGTCCTAACGGGAGCAGCACCAGCGTCGGTATTTTTCGGAAATGAATAACTAAAGGGCCGGATCTTCATGATGCGGGACCTTGAGGGCCAAACACTTCGCGCTCCCGCCTGCTTTGATGAACTCACTCAACGGGGTCTCGTACACCGAGAAACCTAGCTTTTCCAATTTGGACCGTACTTCTGGGCAACCATCGTTCATGACGATATTGTTACCATCCACAATGGCATTGCAGGCAAACCTCTTGGCCTCGGCTTCCGGCACAACGATGAGGGTGGGAATATGACTCTCCAGGACCTTTATACCGTACGGGTCGAAGGCATCAGGGTAAAACAGTGCTCTGTTGTCGCCCAAGGGACAAAAACACGTGTCCAGGTGGTAAAACCACTCATTAGTCAGCTCCAGCGAAAGGACCTCCCGCTGGAGGATCTCGGCAATCTTGTGATACGAATGGATTTCAGACCGGATGTGATAACCGGCATAGAAAACATCTCCGCACATCAGGAGATCCCCTTCTCCTTCGAAAAAGTCCTCTCCGGGAAGGTGGAGGATTTCATAGCCTCTTACCTGGAACCATTCCTCAAACTGAGGCGCCTCTCCCCGTCTGACCTCATAGCGGAAGTTGCTCGGGATGAATTTCTCCTGCCAAACCAATCCTGCGTTGGCAGTGAAAACCATGTCGGGCAGGCCCGGAATGGGATCCGCCAAGGCCACTTCCACATCCAGCTGATCTTGCAGGAGCCGGGAAAGC
>JACZQL010000004.1 GCA_022545745.1 Deltaproteobacteria bacterium
CAGAAAGGATGAGCTTGTGAGATTCTGGCTCAGATCGATTCGGTGGCTCCCTTCAAGATGGAACGCGAGCCGGGAGTTAAAAAAGCTCCCAAGCAGGGCAACGCCGAATATATTTCCCAGATGCCTCATGGTGCCGTAAATCCCTCCTGCGACCCCGAGGCGATCCGTCGATATAGAGCTCAAGATTGCAGTTAGATTCGGTGTCCGGTAGAGGGCACGAGCGGTACCGAGGAGAACTAGTCGGGTTACAATGCCCAAAGTTGAGGAGCTGGAATCAAGGGAAGTCATGGAATACACGCCAGCACAGAAAAGAAACATGGAAACTACCGATGGCCACTTTGTCCCGAAACGATCCGTCAATGCTCCGCCCACCATTCCTCCGAAAACCATCGATATGGCCAGAGGAAGGAGGAGGAGCCCCACCGCTTCAGCCGAAACCTGGAGTACCTGCACGAGGTAAAACGGCATTAAGAACAAGACACTGAATAGGATCATGTTGCTTATAAAGTTTCCTACTTGGGCAATGGCAAAGACCTGATTTTTGAAAAGGCTCAAGTCGAGCATGGGATTGGCAGCACGCCTTTCGATCAACACAAAGGCGAGGGTGAAGACTACGGAGAGAACCAGGAGGACCACGACGCTTGGGGAAGCCCAATCCATCTCTTGGGTCCTGTGGGTGGCAAGGACAAGAGAGGCTATGGATACAAAAAACAAGACCGATCCAGGAACGTCGATTTTGATTGTTTTAGGATCCAGAGACGCGCCTTTAACGAAGTAACTCGCAAGGAGTCCCAAGATACCAATGGGGACATTGCAGAGAAAGACAGACCTCCAGCCAAACAGGCCGATTAACAGGCCGCCCAGCATTGGGCCAAAGGAAAGGGCGGCTCCAATGACGATCGCCTGTAGCCCAATGGCCCTCCCTCTTTGTTCCGGTGGAAAGGAGGAGGTCACGATCCCGGGTCCATTGGAAATGATCATGGAAGCGCCCAGGGCTTGGAAAACCCTGAGGGCGATTAGCCATTCTACGGATTGAACGAGGCCGCAAAGGAGCGAGAAAAAAGCAAAAACCACAAATCCCACGGTGTGCAACCGTAATTGACCCAACAGGTCTCCCAGTCTGCCGAAGTTAATCATGGTGCTCGACGTGGTCAGAAGGTACCCAAGGACGATCCACTGGGCGCTTCGGATATCAGATTGGAAGCTGTCAGTAATGTAGGGAAGCGCGACGTTCGTGATGGTGAGACCGCTGGTGGTTAAGAACACGCCCACGGACACAATGGAGAATACAAGCCACCGCTGAACCATCAAGTTTCCTTTGGCATCGCCGAGTTAGATTATCCTACCTGAGGATAGACTGCGTTCGGAAACAACCCACGCCATCTAAACGCTGCACATGAGGGTATCAGGGGGCGGAGGTTTTTCTAAAGAGGAGCAGAGAGAACCACTTTTTGGGATCGGTGAAGTGCTCAACCGTTGCAAAGCCGAAAAACTGTAGTTGCTTTTGAAGTTCCAAGGGGTCAAACTTTCGGCTGATCTCCACCAGAATCTTTTCCTCTTTTTCCCATACGAATGATGCGGCATGAGAGGGAAAGCAAATCTCTTGAGTTTGGGTGGAGACGGAGCACATTTCCACACGTTGCCACTCGGGGTTGTATTTCGAGTGGTAGCGCATCTTGTTAAGATCGAAGTTGCTCTGGAGAAGTCGGTTGACGTTCTCAAAAACGTTGAGGATAAATTCCGCGGTTACTCCCTGAGAATCGTTGTAGGCCCTGTGTATCACATCCATGTCCTTGACCCGATCCACCCCGAGGAGCAAAAAATCTCGGGGCCCCATGGATTCGGAGAGCTGTTGAAAGAATCGGACAAATTCAGGTTGAGTGAAGTTTCCTATGGTACTGCCCAAAAAGACAAATAGGGTGGGCAGGCTCTTTTCGATGCTTGCCATTCCCCCTTCGAATTGAGCCTGTAACCCATGGAAGACCAGTTCTGGAAACTGTTCACGGATCACCTCTCTGGATACCACCAATCCCGTGCGGCTAACATCCAAGGGGGCAAAGATTCCGCCTTTCCTTTGCCGGGCCTGTTCCTTCAACAGGTGCAAAGTCTTCTTAGAGAACCCTGCTCCCAATTCGACAATACACTCCACCGGTGCGAGAGCGATCACCCGCTCGGCTTCCCTTTCCAGGATGGAGTTCTCGGTTCGAGTCGGGTAGTACTCGGGAAGCTCGCAGATCTTTTCAAACAATTGGCAGCCCTTTTCATCATAAAGGTTGTGGGCCTCCAACCAGCGGGGTTGGTCAAACAGGGTTCTTAGCACCGAGAGAGTCGGGTCTTGATGGATATGGCTACCGTCTAGACTCCATATGGATGGCTCAAGTGGATGCCAAAGATGTCGTTGAGCTGGGGCAAGTATGCTGGGTAACGGTTGCGCTTCCATAGGTTATCCTGTGGTGCAGGTAAAAATTGCTGGATGATGGAGTGGAATTGGCAGTTTCATAACCCTAGAATGGTTTGGCCCATTATTCAAGCCTAAACTTTCTAATCAGATCCCAGCTAGCCAAGACGACGAATCGGTTGGATGATCAATGGCCAATTTAGAGTGCGAAGGCTTTTACAGATTTGAGGCAGGTAGAATCAACGAGAAGAAAAAGGGAGGTGTCCTGGTAGAGTTTTGAGCTTTTTCCCACACACTATTTGGACAGGTTTTTTTCTATGCAATGAACCACTTCTTCTGCATTGACCGGTTTGGCGATAAAGGGACGACCGGAAATCATGCCCTCTTCATCTTTGGCCACTGCGGCAGTCAAGAAAACGATCGGGGTATCCTTGAGCGCCTCATCTGCAATGATGTTGGAGGCGACTTCACCTCCATCCATATCCGGCATGACGATGTCGAGCAGGATGAGATCTGGTTTAAATTGCTTGGCGGCTGCCAGCGCCATCTTTCCCCGGTTCTCGTCTCTCACCTCGTAGGTGCCGGTCTTCTCCAGATAGAGCTTTAGCACACGCGTAAAGCTTGGCTCATCGTCAATGACAAGAATCTTTTTCTTTGTCATTGTGACTCCCTCCTCTGTGCTTTTAACATCATCTCAACCCTGACACCTCCTTCCTTGCGGTTTCTGATGTCAATCGTTCCGCCGTGCAATTCCATGATCTTGCTCGTCACCGTTAATCCTAAGCCAGTACCTTTCCCGGTTGGCTTGGTCGTGAAAAAGGGGTCGAAGACCTTTGAAAGCTGGTTTTCGGGGATGCCCGTTCCCGTGTCCTCCACCTCCGCAACGACGACGGTGTCACCCACTCTGAGTCGGTCTGCTAGCTTATCCGGTTCCCCGTGACCCCGAGGGTGGCCCCCCTCGTTAAATTGCTTGATGTAGGTTTTAACGGTGAGCGTGCCGCCTTTTGGCATAGCCTGGATGGCGTTCATCAGAACATTCACGAAGACCTGCTCGATTTTATTTCGATCCAGCCTGACAGGAGGGAGGTCTTCGCCTAGCTCTTGCAACAAGTGGATGTGGGAACGGTCGAGCTCATGTTTCACCAGGGACAGGGATTGTTCAACGACGAAGTTGAATTCTTCGATTTCCGATAGGAATGTACGTGAGGCGGAAAAATTTAACAAACCCTTTATCACGGAGTCAGCCTTCTTAACGGCATTATTGATGTCTTTTAGGATTATGGGAATAGTCTCATCCTTGTCTGTGAGGGTGTTGGTCAGGTAGTCAACATCCAATTGGATGATGGCAAGTGGGTTCTTGACCTCGTGGGCCACCCCGGCGGCCAATCGGCCGACGGACTCCAGCTTTTCGGCTTGGATCAATTGCAATTGAGTGGCCTTTAGTTCTTCATGAGTAACCTTTAGGTCCACGAGCGTCTTGGCAAGCATCTTCTCACTTCGGTTGAGCTCCGAATAAGTCTGCTTTACCTTTGCTTCCGTCTGCTTACGCTTGGTGATCTCATGCGCCATGCTGAGCATGGCACAAACCTCTCCTTGGGGGCCTAGGATAGGTCGGTAGTGAACGTCGAAATATCGGTGGCCTTCCGGAAAGGGTATCTTTGTATCGGGAAGCGCCATGAGTTCACCCTTCCATACCCTTTCATGAAGGTGCCGGTGCTCGGCCATAGCTGGAACCAGGTCATACCAGGTTTTTCCGATCATCTGTTCCACCTCGAGACCTAACATGGTGGCCATTTCTTTGTTGACCCATTTCACATTCATGTGTCGATCGGAGACCAAGAGACCCAATGGGATCTGGTCCAGAATGGCCTGGCTTTCTAGTTCCAACTGCTTGTGGCTCTCGCTGATTTGTTTCTGTTGTAGAGTTTTCACCACTGTCTATCCTACGAACATCTCCTGACTATTGCAGGTGCCCAGCCGTTATTGGCCCGTCCAAGTCCTCGCTTCGCTCACAATGACAGATCTCACCCCGTGGAGTATTATCCACGACTAAGATGGGCAATCTCGACCGAGAGGTTACTCCACAGGGTGCTATTTGCAATCTCGCAGGGTCTCCCCCTCGGTTGCTTTATGGCTACTTACTTATGAACTCTTTAGTAGATTGTTCTAGCTTAACCGGCTTAGGGGGTTCCTAAATGTACTGCTTTGGAAGCATAAGTCATGCCAAATATCAGGATGTTCCTCTTATGAGATAAAGGTACTGTTCTACCAAGGGTTTTTCCCCCGCTGGGAATCCATGCAAGGAGAAAAGATGCCCAGATTCGAGATTTGTGATCCCATAGTTCAATTTTTGTTTACCCCGTGGAGCATTATCCACGACTGAGTTGAGTGGTCTCGACTGAGAGGTTACTCCACGGGGTTAAGCCCGGGTTGGCAAACGAACAATGAACTTTGATCCCTCACCCTGTTTGCTCTCCGCAAGGACCGTTCCTCCATGGGCTTCCACGATGGATTTCACGCTGAAGAGTCCGAGTCCTGTCCCCTCAATTGTTTCTGCTCCTTTGAGTCTCCGAAACTCGGTGAAGAGTTGTGGCAATGCATCCTCGGGAATTCCCATCCCCGTGTCTTTCACGCTAATTGACACATGGCCGTCATCCACTCGCGAACTGACGCTAATGGTCCCACCCGATGGCGTAAACTTGATGGCGTTACCCACCAAGTTCCACAACACGCGTTCTAATTGAGCTTCATCCCCCATAACGTCAGGGAGGTGCTCATCGAGGTCCATATTCAGGGAAATGTTTTTCTTTCGTAGCGCTTCCATTTGTTGCTGTCCTAAGTTTTGAATCAGAGGGGTGAGTTTGACGGGCTGTTGCTTCATCTCCATCGTTCCTGATTCTGCCTTGGTGGCATCGAGAAAACCTGTGACCAGCCTAACGATGCGTTCGCCGTTTTCTTGAATGGCATGGAGGGCCTGCGAGTTTTCTTTGCCATTTTGCCCTCTTTCGAGGCGAGTGGCTACCGTGTCTGCACAAAACATAATTACGCCTAGGGGATTCTTTATGTCGTGGGCCAAGGCCGATACCAGTTGGCGCTTGAGTTGCTGCGTCTCCTCAGCATTTTCCGCTCTTTTTTTCTCTTTTTTCACCTGTTCACCGAGATAGCCGTAGAGAAGAGAGACACCGAAGATAAAGGGGATACGAATCAACGCCTGTGCATCCAAAGCATCCAGACCCCCTTGAAAGGTACTTAACGCCACGGAGACAATGGTGATGATGAAGCACCCTATAACGATTTGGAGAAGATTTTCGCCAATGGCCGCAATGAATAGCCCAAAGTAGAAAACAATGAAAAGGTCCCAGGGGTTCTCGCGGTTCAATCCGATTGCTACGGAGGTGAGGAGGGTGTCCACTATAACGAGAATCGGTGCAAAGAGCTTGTGCTCGTAAACACCTAGGGGAAGACGGTAGAGCACAAGCATGAATGCTAGGCTCAATACGATCAGCAAATAGGCGCGCGGGTCATTGACCACTTCCCCCTTGCTGAAGAGCACGAAGTAGGAGGTGACGATGACGAGAACCCACTGAAGAGGGACTAGGGTGTTCTTGCGGGCCTGAAGGCTTTCTTCCGTGTTCACGATGGAAGGCATTTCATAGGCTTTGGCTGCAATTTCGGGATCTTGGTAAGAAAGAGAGTCCCTAAAAGTGCTGAATAATACGCACAAGCCATGCCAAGGACAGACATGGCCCACACCCAGGCTAAGTTGTTTTAATTAAAGGGTTTTTGCCATTAGTTTCAGGTTAATTGTGGGGTCAGACCGCGGATTTATGTCCCCAGAGGACAATTTTTGCTTCCTAACAGAGAGGGGAAGCCGTGAGGAAAACTAGGACAGCTGAGTCATCTTGCCGTCCTTTACCTTTCTGGGATCAGCGGATCTGATACCTACCTGAGTGTCAGAAACTTTAGCGTATCACGACGTAGATCATTTAAATCTAAAATTCTTCCTATACTTTCAACTCGACCGCGCCTGGAAAAAGTTGGGATACCAACGATACAACCAGAAGACTTGATTGCCACTCCACCAGAGTTTCCGCGATCTGTCTTGGCAGAAGTTTTTACATAACGGCTTCGTCCATCCACTTCAAAACCAGAAACGATACCCTCAGTCACAGTAAGGGTTTCACCACCGATCCCGGGATAACCAAGTATGGATAGATGGTCACCTATATTAACGGATTGGCATAGCGGAGATTTGGCTTCGTCTCGTGCATAGACTACCAAATCATTCTTGGAACCTGCGTGCTCATTGTTCGTTACCATTTCGGGTTCTATGAAGGCAAGATCTATATCTTCCGCATAGGATTTATGGCTCTTACTCTTGAATAGAAGATAGGAATTGCTATCCGAGTAATCCGGATAGAGAGCTATTCTACATTGGGAGACAGAGCGGTCAATGGTTTTAACAACATGAAGGCTCGTTTGAACATAGTACAGCGGAAATTTAGGGTTGTTACGCGCGGCACGGAATAGCAGGCCAGAGCCCTTTTGAACGTGATTGGAGTACGAACTTGAAAGACAATAGACTTTTACTACAGATGGGGCGAATTCACTTAATAAGGAACCAGAGACACCACGGTTTTTTGATTCTGAGGCCTTGGTTTCTCCGATACGGACCAGTGTTTTTTCTAGAAGGTCCTCAATGGCTTTCATTTTTCGCAGGCTATCGTTCTTTTCTGCCAATTGTTTTCCCTGATCATCGATTTTGTTTTGTTGCCTGAGTATGGCTTCACTGGCAGAGAATCGTATTAACGATAGTTCCTCTTGGGTTTTTTGTAATGCATTGAACGTTTCTTGCTGTGTCTGTTTGGTTTGGCTGTAAATTCTGTATACAAAGAGCCCGGTCCCGATTAAGAAAACTACCAATATCAATGGAAGCCCATAGCCCGTAGAAATAGTATTGGGTCTCAGGTAGGAAAACTCTTTGCGTTCGTTGCCTTGTTTTGTTTTTACTGTTGGGCCGATGCCCGGGCCATGCTCCGCTATGAAATCTGACGAGTGTGGGAGTTTTGGGATGGGTCCTAAATGTTCCTGGATGCATTCCATCACTTGCTCTGCGGTCACGGGCTTTGAGATGAAAGGAAAGCCGGATATGATGCCCTGCTCATCCTTCGCCAACGCAGCGGTTAAAAATACGATGGGAGTGTTCTTGAGCTTCGCGTCAGATCTAATCTCAGAGGCAACCTCACCGCCGTCCACATCCGGCATCATGACATCCAGTAGAATCAGGTCTGGCTTAAACCGCGTTGCGGTTTCTAGAGCCATCTCTCCACGGTTTTCCTCCGTTACCTCATAGGCGCCTGATTTCTCGAGATAGAGCTTCAGGACCCGTGTAAAACTCGGCTCGTCGTCGATGAGGAGGATCCGTTTTTTCATCATGGTTGTATCGCGCCCCGATGCATGCGTCCCATACGCGCATGGATCGTTGGAACTACATACGGGTGAGGTAAGTAAGCACAAGTTGTGCCAAAAGAGAGGACACCCTGTGTCTGAAAAAAATGTCGTCAGGTCGGGGGTTTCTTATGGTGATGGACTCCAGGAGTTGTCTGTCCCTGTGGAATGCAGTTGCGCAACACTGCTCGGAGTGACGATTTTTGTCTAGGTCGGTTAAGTCTGGTCTTCGTTATTTTTTAGGAAACCTCGGCTTGGGAAACTTTAGGAGGGAAGAATGGCTGGGGTAGCCAGTGGCCCAGATTGGATTCATCTACAGGCTGAGATGAATGAAGAGAAGATTTTCCTCTGGGGAAGGTTACGCTCGATCAGAAACTCGGGGTGCCACTGGACTCCGAGGACGAAGCTGTGTTCCTTGCTTTCAATGCCTTCGATAATTCCATCTTCCGCGGTGGCATTCGTGATCAATCCCCTGCCAGGATCCTTGACCGCCTGGTGATGGGTGGTATTTACCTTGAGAACTTTGCAGCCCACGATCCGATGAAGTTTCGTTTTAGGGAGGATGTTGATGAAATGGCTGCTCTGTACTTTTGGGGTCCTCTGCTCATGTTGTAGAGCATGGGGTAGCTGCGTGGCGATATCCTGGTAAAGGGATCCGCCCAGAACGACGTTGATGGCCTGTTGGCCTCCGCACACCCCAAGGATTGGAAGGTCTCGCTCCAGAGCTAAAGAGATCAATTCAAGCTCAAATCGCGTTCGCTCTTTTTTGATCTCTCCAAGGGGCTCTAAGGGTTTCTCACCATATAGAATCGGGTTGATGTCAAAATTTCCTCCCGTCACCAGAATGCCATCGAGCCGATCCAAGGCCTTTTTCAATGTTCTTCGGGAAAAAATCATGGGCAGGATCATGGGAATTCCACCCGCGTTGAGAACCGCTTGGTTATATCGGTGTGACAGAAAGAGGTTTGAGTCGTTTAGATTGGCGGAGGTGTCACGAGTTACGACGTCAGGCGTGACACCGATGATGGGTGCTTCACTATTTTGGCGTTTTCTCACGGCTGATTGTCATAGAGTTCTTTGTAAGTCCAGTAGTTGCGCAACACGAGTTTCACATATCCACGGGTTTCCCGATAGGGAATTCTCTCGATGAATTCCTCTTCATCCAAGGAAGCGAATCTCTTTTTCCAGCGATTGACCGGACGTCTCCCGGCATTATAGGCGGCCAATGCCTTGGCCAGGCTGTTTGGATATATTTCAACCAGTCTCTGGAGATGGTGGATGCCCAGCCTGAGGTTGAGATCCGGCTCGAAAAGTTTCTCGGGCCCCGGATACAGAAGACCCATGTTTGCCGCTTCACGCCCAGCAGTAGAGGGGAGGAGTTGCATCAGGCCCAGTGCTGATGCTGGAGAGATGGCGTCCGGGTCAAAAAGGCTCTCCTGTCGGATCAGCGCCAATATCAAATAGGGATCCAGTCCTCTCTCGGCCGCTTCCTTTTTTATGATTTCCCAATAGGCTAGGGGGTAGCGATACCGTCTAAACTCCTCAGAGGAATTACCGAATTGTATAGCCAGCGCCACGCTTCGATCGTAGCCCTGATTGCGGGCGTACTGCTGCATCAGCATTATCCTTAAACTTGAATCCTTGCCGGTTTGGTCCCTGACTCGATCCAACTCGGCCACTGCAAATCGCTGGTGCGACAGGTCCGACAGTTTCTGCGCGCGAGCGAGATGAAAGGAGAGGTTTTGATTGGAAGGAACCGTCGGGTTTGGCAGGGTCTGACCGTCCACCGGTTTTCTTTTCTCTATCACCTCTCCCAGCCTGCGCAGGGCATTTCTCGATGGCTTTTTGTAATAACTGTCGCCCGTTCGACTCAAGATCTGCCGGTAAAGGCCTTTGGCTTCCTCTTGATTTCCCAACTGCTCCGCAGTTCGTGCCTGCCAGAATCGGGCCCCGGTCCTGTAGTGCTCGGGGTAAATGCCTGTGGCTATACGTTTGAAAGCGGCATGTGCCTCGTCGTAATCAGCTGCGAGGTAATGAATCCAGGCCATTCTCCAGGTGGCCTGTGCGCCCCAACGGCTACGGGGAAAGTTTTTGGAAAAATTGCGGTAAATTTGTATCGCTTCAGATGGGATCTTTAGAGACTCGTAGATACGACCCCTGGCGAATTCAGCATGATCAATGTCCGGACTCTCGGGGTAGCGTTCCCTCAACTGGTTAAATCCCGTGAGGGCCTCACGATTCTTACCCTGATTCCAAAAAATTTCTGCGATACGATAGAAGGCATCGGCTGCTTCGGGTGTTTGAGGAAACTCCCGCACGATCTGGTTCAGAACTTCTTTCTCTTGATCCCTTTTGCGCGCCCTACGGTACACCTCGGCGAGGCCATTGAGAGAGGAAAATTGGACACTTTTCTTCGCATCGAGACCGGGCAGGGCACGGTAAATTTTTTCTGCTTCGGAGTAATCCAGTTCGCCTAGGAGGATTTCCGCCTCTTTCAACAGGGGACCGGGTTTCTCTGCTCCGAGGAGTACCGGGAACTGTTCTCGTAGTTTCCGCGCCTCTTTTTTTGCCTTGCCGGCCCATGCGGAGAGGGGGAAGGTGGCTCGTAATCTCTGGTAGGATTCGAAGGCTCGCTTTGGGTCCCCTTGTTTTTCGTAGGTCTGGCCGAGGAGGTAGAGGGCTTCAGTGAACAACGGTTCCCCGACCCTTCTCGATCCAAGGGAGGTCAGTAACCCAATGGCCTGGTGGGGTGCTCCTTCTTTGAGTGAAATTTTTGCCAGATGAAAGTTTGTGTCATGCAGCCAAACACTTCGGGGGAAATCATTTTTAAGCCGTCCGAAATAGTCTCGAGCTTGGTCGAAGGAATCTTGGGAAAAAGAGATGACACCGAGAAAGTAAAGGTTATAGTCTTCCAGGATCGTTTTTTGGTCCAGGGATTTTCGAAAGAGGGGCTCTGCTTCGGTAAGCTTCCCTTGCTCAAAAAGGGCATAAGCTTTAGAGAAAGGATCGCGGGGTGGTTCCGTCGCCGAGTCTATCACACCAGGGTGTGTCAGCCAGAAAAGATGGAAAAGAAGAACCAACACCTTGTTCATGACTTAATAGAGAGCTTAACGAAGCGACCGTGGGATTTCAACCATACAGAATGAATTACGTTGCAAAATATGCTAATGCATTCCAAAGGGGCATGGAATCGATGGAAGTTATGGATACTGTTGCTGAGAATACGCGGAGAGTCATGGAAACCATCCGCCAGGCGGCAGAGCGGAGCGGAAGAAATCCGAATGAGATCAAGCTCCTCGCAGCCTCCAAGATGCAGGATGTTGAAAAGATCCGAGCCGCCGCGAAGGCTGGGGTCCGACTTTTCGGTGAGAACTATGTCCAAGAGGTGAAGGCAAAACAGGAGGCCCTTGAGGAGTCCGTAGAGTGGCACATGATCGGTCATCTCCAAAGAAATAAGGCTAAGTTAGCGGTCAGTTTGTTTTCCCTGATCGAATCCTTGGACAGCATTGAGTTGGCTGCGGTGCTGGACAAGGAAGGTAAAAAGTTGGGAAAGCAAGTGCGGGCCTTCGTGGAGGTTAATCTGGCCAAAGAGGAGACCAAGAGCGGAGTGGGCGAGGAGGATCTGATGCCACTGCTAAAGAAGGTGGGGACCTGCTCTCATTTGAAGGTGGAAGGATTGATGGTTATTCCGCCTCCCCGAGAGGACCCTGAAGAGGCGCGTCCTTTTTATCGGAGTCTACGAGAGTTGCAAAAGTCCCTAGGGAATTTGGGAATTCCTAACGTAGACCTTCGAGAGCTTTCCATGGGAATGACCCATGATTATCCCGTTGCCATAGAGGAAGGAGCCACCATCGTTCGCGTAGGCACAGCCATCTTCGGACAGAGGAGCGGTTAGAGAGCAAATGTTTCTATTAGCCAATCTTTTAGGGGCCTTAGCGACAGTTCTGGATTACCTCCTTATGATCTATATGTATGTGATCATTGCGAGGGCGGTCATCTCCTGGGTCAATCCGGATCCATACAATTCCATTGTGCGTTTCCTCTACATTGTCACGGACCCTGTGCTCGACCGGGTGCGCCGGCTCTTTCCGTTCTCTGCCGGGGGGATCGACTTCTCTCCTATCATTGTCTTTATTGCCATCATATTCCTCCAGCAGTTCTTAGTTCAGTCCCTCAAGGACCTGGCGAGATCGCTAAGTTAAAATGATAGAGAGAAGAAAATAGGATTTTTCTCTGTCTCTGTCTAATTTCTTTGTCTGGAATTATGGTGCGAGGAGGGGGATTTGAACTCCCGTCAGCCAATGAGGCTGAAGGCTCGGAAAAGTTCGATGTGATTGATATTTTAAAACTAAAGAACATTGACGAGTGAAAGGCGTTATCCCGTAAAGTCACTCAAAAACCCACGTCCAACCCCTAAAAACCGTGACGGTCACGGTTCTCCCAGCCCACCGATTCAGGCGCTCAGCCCAGAGCCTCCAGAAAGCGGCATTTAAATATCATGGACAAGGCCCATATAGCTTTGCTGGGAGGTC
>JACZQL010000350.1 GCA_022545745.1 Deltaproteobacteria bacterium
CGGGACCACTGACTACTGACCTCTGACCCGAATCCAGAGATTGAGGACCGGGAGTCTGTAGTCCGTTTTCCGTAGTCTGTTGTCTCTTTACCCTTCTCGCTCAGCACTCAGTACTCGTAACTCAGTACTGACTTGCGCTTAGCGCTTTGTGCGATAGTTCGGTTGCTGATTATTGTAGGATCGGGCTTAGTTGATAGAGATCTCATACCGGTCCTGATGGAGTTCCTGGCTCGCTTTGATGATGACCTTGTGGTTTATCTCCCGCTCCAGAGATTCCAGGCTGGCGCTTGCCTCATCGTATAGAAAGTTGGCGATCTCGGGGTGAACCCTTACCGTAATTCTCTTCCCGTCCTCGGTCTGTGTCATCTGCTTCTTGACCCCTCGAAGGATCTCGTAGGCCAGGGTGGCATTGGATTTAATTCGCCCTCGCCCTTCGCAATAGGGACATGCATTTAAGAGCTGGTTGCCTAGGCTTTCCCGGCTGCGCTGCCTGGTCATTTCCACGAGGCCCAGTTCGGATATTTGTAGAATGTTAATTCTGGCTTTGTCTTTCATTACCGCATCTCTCAGGGCCTCGTATACCTTCTTGCGGTTGGCAGGCTTCTCCATGTCTATAAAGTCGATAATGATGATGCCGCCGATGTTCCGGAGTCGGAGCTGTCGAACTATTTCACTGGTGGCTTCTAGGTTGGTTTTCAGAATCGTCTCTTCCTGATTCCTTTTACCCACGTAACGTCCGGTGTTGACATCGATGGCGTACAAAGCCTCCGTACGGTCTATAATGAGGTGTCCCCCTGACTTGAGCCAAACCTTGGGTTCCAGTGCTCGCTGGATTTTTTCTTCGATACCGAAATGGTCCATAATGGGTTCGGATTCGTTATAGAGCTTGATCCTGGACTTCAGGCGGGGCATGAAGTGCCCTACGAATTCGAGAATGCGGCGGTGATCCTTGGCCTGGTCCACCATGACTTGTTGCGTCTCCGTGGTGACAAAATCACGGATCGTGCGAGAGACAAGATCCAGGTCCTGGTGAATGAGAGAAGGGGCAGGTGCGGGTTTAGCTTTTATTTGGATCCGCTGCCACAATTTGGTCAGAAACTGGAAGTCACTGCGGATCTCTCTTTTGCTCTTTCCTTCACAGGCGGTTCTTAAGATAAACCCCCCTTCATTTTTCTGGAGGAGCGATTGGATGATCTCCTTGAGTCGTTTTCGTTCCTTTTCGTCTTCAATCCTGTGCGAAACCCCCAGATGGCTCATGTTTGGCATGAAAACTAGGTGCCTTCCGGGTAGTGAGATGTGGCAAGTGACGCGAGCCCCCTTCACCCCTAGGGGTTCTTTGGACACCTGGACCAGGATTTCTTGTCCTGCGGAAAGCTGCCGTTCGATGGGAAGTCGGCGGCGGGATGAATGGCTAGCCTGGTCAAAAAGGATCTCATCATCGCTTTCGCCGAGGTGGGACGGAACGTCTCCGGGGCCAGTAGATAGGTCAGATGCGTGGAGAAAGGCCGCCTTTTCCAACCCAATGTCCACAAAGGCCGCCTGTATACCCGGAAGCACACGCGCAACTTTGCCTTTATAGATGTCCCCCACGATGTCCCTTGCGCGTTTTCTTTCGATCATGAATTCGGCCAAGACGCCGTCTTCCACGATTGCGATTCGGGTCTCCTGTGGGAGGGAATTAATGTAAATATGATTCATAGTAAGCGAATTTTTCGGCTCGGCTTGATGGATTATGGGGGAAATAGTGGGGTCATTTCTCAGTTAGTAGCGCAATTAGACCCGACACCATAATAAATTAGTCCAAAATGCTGGCAATATCAAGACTTTGCGCTAGCCAGCTTGTTGACAACGATCATGCTAATCGATATTTTGGATTAAGAATCCTACGAATTTTGCAGCTGACTCGTCCCTTGCAGAAAGGAACCAAAAGTGAGTTACGTCTCTCCAGCAGAGGGCAGCACCCTATTAAATACCAAGGTTTTAATGCTAAATCGGTCTTATCTACCGATTCACGTTACCTCGGTGCGTCGAGCCTTTTCTCTGCTTTATCAAGGGTTAGCCCGGGTCGTGAACGAACAGTATCAAACCTTTGATTTTGCAAGTTGGAGCGACCTCTCTGTTTCAGTACACGACGAATGTGTCGGACTGGTCAGTCGGGGCATAAGGGTGCCAAGGGTGATTCTCCTTGTGAGTTATGATCGAGTCCCGAAACGCCAGGTACGGTTTAGCCGGTTTAATATATACTCCAGGGACAACAACATGTGCCAGTACTGTGGGCGTAAATTCCCCCGACAGGAGCTCAACCTAGACCATGTTATCCCCCGCTCCAAGGGGGGTACTTCCACATGGGAGAACGTGGTCTGCTCTTGCCAGTCCTGTAATCGACGGAAAGGTGGACGCACCCCTCAGGAGGCCAAGATCACCCTATTGCGTAAACCCTATAAGCCCAAGTGGACCCCCTTCATGCAGCAGACCTTTAGCCTGGCACGTTACCAAGAATGGCTTCCCTTTGTCAGCATGGTCGATGCTTCCTACTGGAATGCTGAGCTTTTGGAAAACTAGTTTTACTTGGTAAAATTCAATATGTTGTGGTCCTTTGTTAGTAGTATCCCGTATATGGTAATTCCTTCTTGACACCCCCATTGGCTTGTGAAATAGTCGAATTGAAATTTACCCTAGTCTTATAGCGTCTTTTTCGGGACCGCACACGTTATCCCATGCGTCTTAGTCGCCTGGAATTAATAGGTTTTAAGTCCTTCATCAACCGGACTGTCCTCCAGTTCCCCCCGGGAATCTCGGCCATTGTGGGCCCCAATGGCTGTGGCAAATCAAACATCATTGATGCTATCAGATGGATTCTTGGAGAACAGAACCCAAGGCAACTGAGAGCAGACGCTATGGAGCAGCTCATATCAAATGGCAGCGAACTTTTAAAACCACTCGGAATGGCCGAAGTCTCATTAATTCTGGAGCAGGTCCCAAATTACAATTTTGAGGAAGTTGAAATCAAACGCAGAGTATTTAGATCAGGGGAAAGCGAATATTACCTAAATGGAGTGTCCTGCAGGCTAAAAGATATTACCGACATATTTATTGACACAGGATCGGGTGCTCGTGCCCACTCGGTGATAGGACAGGGTAGTGTTGAAAAGCTAATCACCGCTAAACCGGAAGAAAAAAGAACTTTGATCGAAGAAGTGGCCGGTATCAGAAAATATAAGATCAGAAGGCGCGAAACTGAGACTCGGATCAAGACTACAAAAGAAAATCTTAGCCGTATTCAGGATATGATAAATGAAGTCAAAAGGCAGATGGATACTCTAAGTTTACAAGCCAGGCAAGCTGAGGAATTCAGAGAGCTGTCTAAAGAAGAAAGGGAACTTGAATCTACAATACTTAGTGCAAAACTTTATAAGCTCGAGAAAAGAAAGAACACTATACTGGATGAAAAAACTAGTATTGGAAGAATCATTTCTGATACCGAAAAAG
>JACZQL010000351.1 GCA_022545745.1 Deltaproteobacteria bacterium
ACATAACCGATGGGGTTTCCCCCGTGGAGTCGTGGTCCATTACTCCACAGGGGGGAGAAGCGGTAGCTCTTCCCTTTGGTCGACCACGGGGTTCAAAACTCGTGGTTGATATAACTTGATCGCCGGTTAAGTTGCCCGAAATGCAATAAACACACGGCATTCAACGTGTTTTAATCTTCCTTTTATGCAACGTTAGGGTTCACTCTCTACCGTATGTTAACTTTCTATCACTGAAGGTCGATTTTTGACAGCACGCCTACACCCTTCCCCCTACACCCAACACCCTTGGGAGAGGGGTAAGATGTAGGAGGGTGGTTGACACAGGAGTCCGTTGTCGGGTACTTTCAATGCGATGCCAGCTCGGGAGTCTCTGCACCGATCTGCAGCCTCTCTGTCCTCCAGAATTCATACGAGCACTTATAAAGATGGGAAGCAATCTGGACTATCAGCCCTCCAGAGACCATTTCCCTGTTCTGGCTTCGCGGGTCTATGGTTTGGTGTAACTCAACAGCTAGGAATCTAAAAAATGGCTAATGATGTCTCAGATACCGGCGCACGCAGAAGAAGTTCGGGGACCTTTGCCGTCCTGAAGGTCCGCAACTTCCGCTACTATTGGGGCGCCACCATTTTCTCCGTCATCGGCGAGCATATCGAAAACGTGATTCGGAACTGGTTGATATGGGATCTGACCCACTCCCGTTACTGGCTCCAGGTGATGGTCACTATGCACTGGATTCCGCACGCCATCTTTGCGATACCAGCAGGAAGCATCGCAGACCGGGTCAACCGCCAGCGAGTAATATTCTGGTCAGAGATCTGGCTGATGGTAGCGGCTACAGGCATGTTCATCACCACGAACATGGACGTCATGAGTGTCTATTGGATGTCGGCCTTGCTTATCCTGCACAGCACTGCAGGATCCATCAGCAATCCGTGCCGTCAGCTCTTCGTTCACGATATGGTAGGGCGTGAACATCTTCTGTCCGGCGTGGCTCTTACTTCATCACTGCGCTTCGCTACCATGTCCATTGGAAAACCGATCGGCGGCCTCATTTTACTCACCCTCGGCGCAGGATTTGGTTTTTTTGTCAACGCCTTGGCATTCATTCCGCTCATCTTGGCCCTCCTGACGGCGATCCGGGTCACACAAAGAGAAGAACCCAAGCGACGCCATGTATTCGAAGAGTTCAAACAAGGCCTAAAGTACATTAGATCAGAGCGCACCATCCTGGCTATCATCTGTATTGCTACGGCACCTGCTATCTTTATCGGAAGCGGATTCGATCCGTTTATGGTGATCTATGCCGACTCCGTATTTGGAATGGGGGCAGAGGGCTACACCTATTTCATCACGGCCGTGGGACTGGGGGCGTTAGTCGGCGTGGTAGCTTTAGGCCGGATCGGAAATGTCCGTTGGAAAGGGCAAATGCTCTTTATAGGAGTCTTTGGCTTCTGTATCAGCATGGTTGGCTTTGCCTTTTCGCAGTCGTTCGTTCTATCGCTGGTCTTCCTGTTCCTTTTCGGCCTATTCCAGGTTCTTCATAATTCATCAGCCACCACCATGCTCCTGGAAAATGTCCCATCGGAAATGCGCGGAAGGGTAATGGGAATATTTAATTTTGGGCGCTTGGGTCTTCGTGTCGTAAATGGACCTTTCTTTATAATCCTTCGTAGACTGGCTGCCTTGACCACGGCCAGCGCCTTCGTAGCTGACGCCCTCACCATTAGCACCGCAGGCCTCACGGTGGCTCTAATGACCCTCGGGATAGCAATTCTAGCGCCCAGCGTGAGCAAACAAGAATAGTTGATCGACCGCACCTGAAGTGATGAATGCAAAGAGCTATCAGAGGGTGCTTCTCTATCTAATCTCAGTGCTCCTCATCACTAGCCTTCTTAGCCCCTGGGTTTACGCGCTCTGGGATCTTTTTCTCGGCCCCTGGCTCGCCGCACTCACCGAGTGGCCGGATCACCGCTACCCGTTCTCGAAGATTTTTAATCGCCTTTTTATGATCCTCGCGATTTCTCTGTTCTTCCCATGCCGCCGTCTTCTGAAGATTGGGTCCATGGGCCAGCTTGGTTTACAGTCTATGCGCAAGGGATACCGAGACCTGCTTAAGGGCTTTTCCATCGCCCTGGGATCCGTTGTTTTCCTCGGGGCTATGATGGCCTTGTCCGAGGTGTTCACCGTATATTTCCGTCTCCCTTTCGCTGTGGGGTTTGAAAGGTCTGTCAAGGCAATATTTGCGGCCCTTACGGTAGGCTTTCTGGAAGAGATCTTTTTCCGCGGGATAATCTTCAAAGGACTGCTTGAGGACTGGAAGCCGACCAGCGCCTTCATAGGCGCAAGTCTCTTCTATTCCGCCATCCACTTTGTCAAACCGGCACAAAAGATCTATCTCGACGGCCTCGAACCCTTGTACGGGATAGACCACCTTATTCATACCTTCGAACGATTTCTGGAGCCCCTCACTATCCTCCCGGGAATCTTCGGACTGTTCCTCCTTGGCCTAGTCTTATCCTATGCCTTCCTTCGGACTAACTCGCTGTATCTTTCCATTGGCTTGCACGCGGGATGGATCTTCGGAATCAAGACCATACGTATCTACGGGAATTACACCCGAGAGGACCTCGGTAGGCTATTTGGATCGTCTGACCCGAAGATCATCAGTGGAATCGCCACCTGGGTTGGGATTATCGCAGTGGGCGTTCTCATCCACTGGCTTACAAGCAGGCGGTCTATCCCCTCAGGCGATCTGCCTCCTGCAAGAGCGGTCTGACCTGTTTCAAGATTCGCTCTGCCATCAGCCGATATCCGGCGCCATTGGGATGGATAGAGTCACTCTTCAGCTTGGGATCGGAGAGAATTCCTTTAAGAACACGCGGGATATACAAAGCGTCATATTGTTTTGCAATTTTTTTATAGACGGGACCGTACTCATCGGTAAAGAGACCGAGCCTCAGCCCCACAAGGACCACCATGGCCCCTTGCTGCTGGATTCGCTTGATTATCTCCTCCAGATTCTTGCTGGCCCTGTCCAAAGGGACTCGACGCAAGAAATCGTTCCCCCCGAACAGTACGATCACCAAACGGGGGTTCCGCTTTAATACATCCCTCTCCAGGCGTGCCAATCCCTGTGCTGTCGTATCCCCTCGCCTCCCCGCATTGATAACCGGTTGCTGGAGGTCCCGAGCCAGTAGCGAAGGGTAATCCTCTCCCGTTCTCGCCCCTACCCCTTCGGTTAGACTATCCCCAAAGCAGATTACATTCTCTCCCGGAGAACCGAGGTTGCGGACGGAGCTGTAGTCTGCACCGCGCCCACAGGCGAAAAGCAGGAGCCCGATAAAAAAGAGGTGGGGGAGCCTTCTGGCAACGGAAAGTTGACCCCGATCCGTAAAAAATAATCGAGGCATACCCCGTTTGGAGCAACACATGACAGCAATTAGCGACATTATGATCTTCGGTCTGCAACTATACTGGAGG
>JACZQL010000352.1 GCA_022545745.1 Deltaproteobacteria bacterium
TTCGCTGAGGAAATCCCTTTTGCCCAATCGGGAGACGACGATTGGGCAAAAACTTACAGCTCTAATTTGAGTAATGTTTTTGTTTGTCGTCGTCTCCCGACAAACAAAAATTAAATTCTCTGCGCCCTCTGCCCTTCGACAAGCTCAGGGTCCCGAGCCCAGTCGAGGGACGCCTCTGCGGTGAAAAAACTACTGTCCTCGATGATCTGCGTGAATCTGCGGTTAATATGCTCCGTTCTGGCTCCGATCTTTCTGCTGTTTTTCCTACTCGTCACTGCCAATACTGAGGCGAGTGCAAAAACTATCGATCTCCAAATCCAACCCGGCCTCGAGAATATCCGTCCCCTCTCCAAACCGGCAAGACTGACTCTGACTCTCCGTGACGGTGCCGGAAAAGCGATTGATCGGACTCGGTTTCAGATTCGCTTATATGCACCGCCTCGAGGTTTGTTTTTCTCCACTGATTTTCCTCAGGTGGAGGGGACTCCCCTAATAGAGATAGAATCCCCTGCCTTTCAGGGCAAGATAGAATGGGAATATGTATTCCCCATCCGAGGAGTCTACCGTCTGGAGGTAAGCGCCGTCGACGGCGTAGGAGACAGGGTGAAGCAGGTCTTTCCGCTGCGCATCAGGGAAAGCCGAACCAAGCTCGTCTACCTCGGGACTTTTCTTGCAGGTCTCTTCTTATTCGCGCTTATGGTTGGACGGTTGTTTACACCTCGGGGCAGAGAGACTCATATCGCGGTTGGTCTCCTGTGGCTGGCAGGGTCGGTGTTGAGCATCTTTCCTGCCATGGCTCAAGAGCTAACGACGAAGGTCCCCGGAGATAAGGAGTTTCTCGTTCGGCTAGAGGTAAGTCCGCCCACGGTGGGCCAGCCGAGTGAAATTCATTGGCGCCTATCGGAAAAGGAGACGGGAATGCCCTACCCGACTCACCTTACACTGGCTATCACACAGCTGGAAAAGGGAAAACGGATCTTCTTTTTGAAACAAATCCCAACTGACGGGAATCTTGCCTTCAAGTTTCACTTCGTCGACGGCTCCCCCCACCGGGTCAGCAGCATTGCCGAGTTGAAGGGGAGAAACCCTATTCGGGTGGAAAAAGTCGTGGCAGTAACGGGCATAGAGCCTCCTAAAGCCGTTTCGCTTCGTGCCCTGGTTCTTTTTTTAGGTGTGCTAGTTCTAGGACTAATAACAGGCAGGATGAGTCACAGATGGAAGAAACGATAAGATCTTGGGAAAGAACGCTGCCCATCCCATGAACTCATGAGTCGGGCAGCAAACTCTTTTCTACAAATTAGTACCGAACGCCAGGGACCGGATTTTCAACGGCTTCTTCGAGTGACTTTGCCCTGCGCCATTCGTCAGAGGGCCGGCTTTTTCCGTCCCAACCGACCTGGTCCATGGCGGCGTAAAGTTCAATCGTTAACCCGTCCGGATCCAAGAACTCCACACCGGTATTGCACCCAGGGCCCTTTCGTCCCTCATACTTTATCGGCACACCTTTGGCGCGTAAAAATTCGCGAATTTTGAAAAGCTCCGCGACACTTTCAACCTCGAGGGCGCAATGGCCGAACCCAACATGCCCGGCTTTCGGCAGCTCATTTTCACGGGCTTTTGCCAACCCAATGGTGTGGTGATCCGAGGCATTGCGGAGAAACACCATCCCTCGCTCGTTTCGATCAGAGACATGAAAGCCCATGATCTCGGTCCAGAACTTCGTGGTCCGCTCGATGTCACTGACGTTGAAGACCACATGCCCTAATTTTTTTACCCGTACTGGAGTCGTTTGCTGGCTCATCTCACTCTCCTTTCAGTTTCTCGGGTTGCTAACTTTCCTGCAGAGAATATCCAATATTGACTCTTTCCTGTCAATGCCCGCAAGCTAACTCAAAGTTTAAGCAAACGTTTGGCATTCCCTTCCAGAATTTGCCGTTTCTCTGCCTCTGAGCAATCCAATTCCATAACCTTCTTTACTGCCGTAAAATCCCCCAGGGTGTAGGGATAATCCGTCCCGATCATTAGACGGTCGTTGCCCGCCAAACGTCTCAGATAGTCAAGGGTGTCGAGACGGTAGACGAGGGTATCGAAATAAAGGTTTTTCTTCATGTAGGTGCTGGGGGGTGAAGAGGCTTCAGCGGCGCGGGATCCCGCACGAACGGCAAAGCCCTGATCAAAGCGGCCCAGGTGATAGGGGAAAAATCCTCCACCGTGAAGGACACAGAGTTTCAAGTTTGGAAATCGATCGAACACCCCGCTAAAGCACATCAGTCCTATGGACAGGGCGCTGTCCGCCGGATTGCCACAGATCAAGGACATGCCATAGGCTCGCATACGCTCGGCCCCGGCCACGTCCTCGGGATGCATCACGATCAAGGCATCCAGCTCCTCCGCTTTCTTCCAAAAGGGGTCGAACTCTTCGCTGTTATAATAGTTGCCGTTTACGTTCGAGCCGATGTAGCCACCGTTGAAATTTAACTCCTTCATGGCATGTTCCAGGACCTTGCCGGCCCGGGTCGCGTCCTGCAGTGGTACGGCAGCCAGGGCAACAAACCGGTCCGGGTACCGCTTGACGAGTTCATGCAAGCCGTCGTTGTAGAGACGACACCAGGCCTCCCCTTTTTGACCATCCAGGGGATACCCGAGACTGGCCGTATGGGGTTCGAGAGCGGCGATGGCAATTTCCTCTTTGTCCATCATCGCGAGCCTTTTTTCCCATCCCACGAGGTCGGCCGGGGCAGTAAAGGTTTTAGCATTCGCGAATTGAAGCGTAGTCAGCCCTTCTTTGGTCTCAGTGAATGTCATTCCTAATGCCTGTCTGTTGCGTTTTGCCTCCTCCAAGGTGCTCGGGGGTAGGTAATGATGATGAATGTCAATGGCACACCTATCCATCCTATTATCTCCTTTCTATGACCCTGTTACGAAAATCTTGAAATACCTTTTCTCTTTAAGAGTGTCATCTCTCTATTCGGTAAGACCCCAGGTGCTTGGCACAAAGATATCCTCAGGAGACAGTTCCCGCGCGCTTATCCCCTGCGCATGGCAATAAGAGAGAAATTTTTCGATAACCCGCCTGTTTTTCTCTAACCCGTAGGCCCACGGGTCTCCTTGGAAAATCTCCCGTTCTTCAGCAAGGTACTGGTTCTTCCACACTATCCCTCCTAAGCTCGGGACCGTTCTCAACCATTCCTGGGCCCATTCCTTTGATTGGGAAAACAGCTTGAAAAGCTTCCCGGGCAAGTCGGGATGCTGCTCTACGATTGATTTGCGAACTGTGAGGACATGCATAATATGAAAGATCCCGGTCTTTCTAAAGTATGAGGCTTCTGCCTCTTTGTAATTTTCAAAGACCCTTCTGATACTCTTATCTCCCTGAATATGAAGAAGTTGACCCTCTGTTATACCTAGGCCGTCAATCTCCCCCTTCGATAAGGCCAAATAGTCGTCTTCGTATACACTTTTCCCCCGTTTTTCGAC
>JACZQL010000353.1 GCA_022545745.1 Deltaproteobacteria bacterium
TGTAAGTTTTTGCCAAATCGTCGTCTCCCGATTGGGCAAAAGGGATTTCCTCAGCGTACTCTGCGTCTCTGCGGTGAAATGACCGAATCCTTATCTGCGATAATCGGCGAAAATCTGCGGTTAAAAATCTTTGGGTGTCTTGGTGCGAAATATTTCATCGGTAGGAATCTAACGCGCTTGGCGCGTAGGGAAAGCGTCTTTTCCTGCGAACACTGCCCGTTTGCCCAATTCCTCTTCGATCCGCAAAAGTTGATTGTATTTGGCCGTTCGCTCCCCGCGTGACGGGGCTCCTGCCTTGATTTGTCCCGCGTGGGTTCCAACCGCAAGGTCTGCAATGGTGGTATCCTCCGTCTCACCCGAACGGTGGGAGATAATGGTGGTGTAACCGGAGTCCTTCGCCAAATGAATGGTTTCCAGTGTCTCGGTGAGAGTGCCAATCTGGTTCACTTTGATTAGGATGGAGTTGGCGATTTTCTCTCGGATGCCCCTTTCCAGTCTTGCCTTGTTGGTGACAAAGATGTCATCCCCCACAAGCTGAACTTTTTCTCCGAGGGCCTCTGTGATTAATTTCCATCCCTCCCAATCATCCTCGCTCAGTGGGTCCTCTATGGAAATAATCGGGTACTGTCTCACCCATTCTTCGTAGAGGCGTACGAGTTCTTCCTTCTCTCTTCTTGCGCCGTCTGATTTTTTAAAGACGTAGCATCCCTCTTGATAAAACTCACTGGCGGCCACGTCCAGTCCCAAGGCTACCTGATCTCCGGGGCGATAAGAGGCCTGAGAGATGGCGTCGAGAAGCAGTTCTACGGCCTCGCTGTTCCCCTTGAGACGGGGAGCAAATCCCCCCTCATCTCCAACAGTGGTGGAGTATCCCTTGCGGACCAACACCTCTCTTAGGGACTCGAAAATTTCTGCTCCTGCCCTGAGCGCCTCGGAAAACCGATTCATTCCTATGGGAATAATCATGAATTCCTGCACGTCGACATTGTTGTCCGCATGGGCCCCCCCGTTCAACACGTTAAACATCGGTACCGGGAGGATCTTGGCCCGAGTTCCACCCAGATAGCGGTACAGAGATAGGCCCTCCGCCTGGGCTTGAGCCCTGGCAACCGCCAGGGAGACCCCCAAGATGGCGTTGGCCCCGAGGTGACTCTTGTCCGGAGTTCCATCCAGCTTGATGAGGAATTCATCAATTTTTTGTTGTGCTTTTGCATCCATCCCTCGCAAACGTGGGGCGAGTTTGCGGTTTACATTGCTTACTGCCTGCTGCACGCCTCTCCCCATAAAGCGTTGACCGCCGTCCCTAAGCTCCACCGCTTCATGTACACCCGTTGAGGCACCTGAAGGAACAGTGGCACGTCCCCACCCCTTGTTTTTTTCCAGGAGGACTTCCACCTCGACCGTGGGCCTTCCGCGGGAGTCTAAGACCTCGCGAGCATGAACCTTTTCAATCTTCATTGTTGACCCCCAGTGGTTACTGTTGAACAAAGAGCATGAAGGACATGAAGCCTCCATGGGCTTACGCCCATGGTCTTCTGCGAAGGCGGATAAGATATGCTATATTTCAATTATCTCCAACGATGCCCCTTGTGAAGAAATCTCGCCCCTGGCTGAGCCTGACCCTCGTTGCGCTCTTGTTGGGGTTCGCCCTCGTTACCACCTTTGGTGAACGGGGATTGCTTCACCTGTGGCGTCTGTCGGGAGAGAATAAAAGGCTGGGCGAAAAAAACTTTCGTCTCCATCGCGAGAACGAGATCCTCCGGGATAAAATTAACCGCCTTCACCATGACAATCGGTACCTGGAAAAAATCGCCCGAGAAGACCTGGGCTTAGTCTGGCCAGGAGAAATCGTTTACCAATTTGTTTCCTCAGGGTCAAAAGAAAAGAGGGCCGAGCCCCTCAAGGAGACCCCTCCCCAACCTCTCCCGTCATGGGCACAAAGATTACGCCGGTGATGGTTTCCACGTGACGTTTGCCCTTTACTTTTGTTGCCCGAACCAGTCTCTGTGTCTTATGAGTCTCGCCCAGGGGCATGACCAAGCGCCCCCCTCTCTGGAGCTGGTTCCATAAGGGATCTGGTATCTTTTCCGCAGAGGCAGTGACCACGATAGCGTCAAATGGTCCCTTTTCTTCCCATCCGAAAAATCCATCTCCGGTCTTTACCTGAACGTTCCCGTAGCCTAGCCGCAGGAGTCTTTCCTCAGCCTTGGCGGCGAGGGAGGGAATAATTTCGATCGTGTAGACCTCCCTCGCCAACTGGCTCAAAACCGCTGCTTGATAGCCCGAGCCTGTCCCCACCTCCAAGACCCTTTCGTTCCCTTTGAGTGTTAAAAGTTCGGTCATCAGTGCCACCACGTAGGGTTGAGAAATGGTTTGTCCTTCACCTATGGGCAGCGGGCGATCCTGGTAGGCCTGAGATCGATACCGCTCTGGAACAAAGAGATGGCGCGGCACTAAAGACATGACCTCAAGTACCCTCGGGTCCTTAATCCCGCGCCCACGGAAGTCTCTTGCCACCATGCGCTTACGGGCTTCGGCGAAGGCGTCTTGGGACTCCTCAGCAAAGACAGGGGCGATTGTGAAAAAGACGAGCGACAAAAGGACCAAGCCGGCAGAAATCAGCATTTTGCTAAATGGGGATGTCTCGGTATTTATCACTGGACAAGAATTAAGGATTACCCTTTGGCTGTCAAGGAAGGCCGGCTTAAGTCACCTCTATGAGGGGATTGAGATTATGGGTGGGAAAGAGTATTTTAAAGAATCTAAGGTGTATGTCATTCAGCGTTCGACGTGAGCGGGCGTAATTCAGCGGTAGAATGCCAGCTTCCCAAGCTGGACGTCGCCGGTTCGATCCCGGTCGCCCGCTCCAAACATTCTTCTCGAACCAACTAGCCTCAAAGGCGTTCCCTAAACAGCGAACACGAGCTCACGATTACCTTTCTGGCGTGCAAGTTTGCGTTGAGGGCCATGCTGGAGAGTGGCTCAGGAAGCATCGTCAACATCTCATCCGGGGCAACGACGGATAGCCTCGCAGATATGTGAACGCTCTCCAGAAGGGATTTTTCTGAGACGGTTCACACGGCCGGAGGACACCGCCTACTATGCACCGTACCTAGCCTCCGACGAGGCAAGCTACGTCACGGGCCAGGTGTTCATCGTGGATGGTGGGAATGCGGTGCGTTGAGTTTCTTCACACCGATTGACAAGGGTGCGAGCGGCTAACGGATAATCAGGACGGGGTCTCCGGAGTGGCGCACCACGCGTTCGGTGACATTGCCCAAGACCCAGCGACCGATACCCGACCACCCGTGGGTGTAGATGGCGATGAGGTTGTGGGGCGTTTTGCGTGCCAGGTCAATGATCTATCCTGCCGCTTGCGCCTAACTGGTACTGGACGCGAGCAAACCAAATAGAGTAAAAAGAAGAGGAGGACCGGGTTCATGCCTCGGATCGTTAAGTGTCCCCAGTGTAAG
>JACZQL010000354.1 GCA_022545745.1 Deltaproteobacteria bacterium
GGTCAAGAAGAACTACAGGCAGAATGGGGAAACATGTTGGGGCACCAACTGCCGGCTCTACCGCCGTTTGCGCAGCTCTGGAATGAACTGGGAGCGGTATTCACATGGTTAGAGGGCAGGGGTGAAGAAGTCGAACGCCCTGCGTTTCCGGTAAGTGTCGCTGGAGTAGACCCCGCTTGGCGCCCGCCCGCCATGGTTCAATCATGGGGTTCGTCCGTTCCACTTGAAATTATTCGTTTTGCTGCAGCAAACCGCCTATGTGTCAATCTGGTCTATGCTGGGAGCAGCCGCCTGATAGAACCGTACTCTTTGCGACGGACGAGTGACGGTCACCTGCTATTGCACGCAACAAGACATAACACAGGAGAGGCTAGGTCATACCGGGTGGATCGAATACAAGGAGCGGAGGTTGCAACCGAACCCTTTACCCCGAGGTATACCATCGAATTTTCAGTTTCTGCACCCTTATCTGCACCGCCGACCAGACGGATTAATACAGGCACCTCCTCATAGGAGGCACCGCGCATAAACCGTGCAAAACGGTCTAGATCTCGACCATCTTACGTCTACAAGTGCTCTTATTGCGGGAAACGGTTTTATCACAATAAGCATAATACAAGACTGAATCCCCACAAAGATAGGCGTGGGTACCCGTGTTCCGGAAGAACGGGTTACTTCGTGACAACGAAGTATTGAGAGAGGCAAAGCACAAGTAGCAATCAGGATTGATATCGGCTGGAGGCCAATCATTGGGCGGGCACTATGAATAGCTGGCTAGGGCTGGACCATGAATAGGCCTAGTGCCGAGGCGTGGTCAAAGGGGTGGATTGACTTGCCCGGGGGCGTCTGCTACTTTTTCATAAAGCTAGGGGTGTTCGCCGAAACCGAACTGAGAGCCCGAAACGGTTGTTTTGGGTAACCCTTTGAACCTGATCCGGGTAGTACCGGCGTAGGGAAGCGTGAAGGTTTTCGTCTCGTCATCAGATTCACGTTGCTATGGGACGAATTCAAGACCGTATTCTCTGACCCCGATAAAGGTGGTCCGGTTGGGTACGGTTTTTTATTTTTCGGTGATAGTTCGCATCAATGGAGAAGAGAAAGAGGTGGGAGCTGGGCTCAATGTGGCACAATTACTTGAGCATCTGGGGGTTCGTCCCGGCAGGGTGGTGGTGGAGCTGAACCGGGACGTCCTTCCACGTGATGCCCATGGCATTACAGTTTTAAAAGAAGGAGACTCACTGGAGATCGTCCACTTTGTGGGTGGAGGATAACCACTCGGTGGAATAACGTCATGGTCCGATTATTTCAGTCTCGGTAGAGGAGCTATTCCACCCCGTGGAATAACGCCATGGACCGATTATTTCAGTCTCGGTAGAGGAACTATTCCACGGGGTAAAAAGGGGAGAGCAATGGAGGATCATTTTAAGCTTGCAGGCAGAACCTACCGTTCGCGTCTTATTGTAGGGACCGGGAAGTATAAAGACTTTCACGAGACCCAGAAGGCCATCGAGGCATCAGGTGCCGAGATCGTTACCGTGGCCGTCCGACGGGTCAATATCACGGATCCTAACAATGAGAATCTCCTTGACTTTGTGGATCCGAAAAAATACACCATTCTGCCCAACACGGCAGGTTGCTACACCGCAGAAGAGGCAATTCGAACTTGCCGTATGGCTCGTGAGGCTGGGGTGGGGAACATGGTGAAGCTCGAAGTGATCGGGGACGATATGACCCTTTTCCCTGACATCCCAGCAACCCTTGAGGCGGCGCGCGTCCTGATTAAAGAAGGATTCATCGTTTTGCCCTATATCAGTGACGAACCCATTACAGCCAAGAAGCTGCAGGAAATGGGGTGTGCTGCAGTGATGCCCTTGGCCGCTCCCATTGGTTCTGGGCTCGGAATTCGCAACCCCTATAACATTCAGATCATCCTCGAACAGGCCACGGTTCCTGTTATTGTAGATGCCGGAGTGGGAACCGCCTCTGACGCTTCCATCGCCATGGAGATGGGTTGCCATGCCGTGTTAATGAATACGGCCATTGCTGGTGCCAAAGATCCCATCCTGATGGCAGAGGCAATGAAGCTAGGAATAGAGGCAGGGCGAAAAGCCTTTTTGGCAGGGCGTATCCCGAGAAAACTATACGCCACTGCCTCCAGCCCGCTAGACGGTGTCTTGCCCTAACACCTTGCTGCCGCGCTGCCCTAAATTTAATCTTTACCTTGTAACGGATCGGAAACAGACCGCTGGTCGGGATCTCCTTTGGGTTTTAGAACAGGCCCTCGATGGGGGGGTGAAAGGGATTCAGCTCAGAGAGAAAGATCTCGGCGGTGCGGAGCTGTTTCATCTCGCTGAAAGGATCAAGGCTCTGTGCGATGCGCATCATGCGAGCCTCCTTATCAACGATCGTGTGGATGTGGCGATGGCTGTGGATGCGGATGGCGTTCATTTGGGAGGGGCATCCATACCGATCCAGACGGCACGAAAGCTCATGGGGGACAATAAGCTTATTGGGGCATCCACCCATTCCTTAAAAGAAGCCGAGGAGTCGGAGCAGGCAGGGGCGGACTTTCTTGTTTTTGGACCGGTCTATTTCACCTCCTCCAAGGCCCCCTATGGTGAGCCCCAGGGGCTGGGCCCCCTCAAAAAAGTGATGGAAAAAATTTCTATTCCCGTTTATTCTATAGGAGGTATCAAGGCCGACAACATTGCTGAGGTAAAAGCGACCGGCGTACGAGGGGTGTCCCTAATTTCAGCGATTATTTCAGTAACTTACCCGCTGGCGGCCACTGTTCGAATTGTCGACAGCGATTGGTTCCGGTTTCAAATACCGACGCCGGCATACCGTGGGACCTGCTACATCACATGGGAGCGCGGCGAGATAGGGCTTGCGCCAACCATCCGCGCCTTCGAATTCGAATTGGAACGGATACCGGACGGGCTCGATCTGGCGACGCTTCACCATCAGCTTGTTCCCGCAGGCGTACTTGCCGCCGTTGCGGTACGAGCCGCAGATGTAGGTATACCTGCCGGCGATCACGTAATTCCTGCCGCACTCGCCGCAGACGAGCAGTCCCGACAGAACCAGTAGGCCGCCTGGCGCAACCCGCTGCGCGAGCGCCCCGGCGATCGTGCGGGATCTGGTCGTCGCGCACACGCGCGCGCTGAAGTTACCCGGCGTGGCGCGGACGTTTGAGGGCTTGGCCCGACAGGCGCGTGAGTCCCACTGGCCGCACGAAGACTATCTGCAGGAGGTCCTCAGTGCCGAGCAGGCCTCGCGGCACGAGTCCGTCATCCGCCAGCGCCTGCGGGACGCGCACTTCCCGGAGGTGAAGACGCTCGACACCTTCGACTTTGCCGCCGCCGGCGTCAACGCGACACAGGTCCACACGCTCGCCCGCGGCGAATGGGTCACGGCGCTCGAGAATGTCATTCTCGCTGGGCCCATCGGCACGGGCAAGACACACTTGGCCT
>JACZQL010000355.1 GCA_022545745.1 Deltaproteobacteria bacterium
TTCCAGGAGATTGAAGGCAATATGAGGCTTCCATTTTTCGATCGCCTCGCGAATCACTGCAAGCTCATCTCGAACCACGAGCGGGTAGACCTCATGCCCCATTTCCCGTAACGTGGAAACGACGTCAAATTCCGTTTTCCATTCGACCGTGGCCAGATCCACACCGGTGGGATTCTCAGGAGGGAGAAGGTCTTCGTGCATGAGTGCTAGGATTCGTAGTTTTCTCATAGGACCACCCGATGACCTCCGCTGTGCAAGTAGTTCATCGTGTGCACAGTCAAGAGAATCGTAAAATCTAACCTCGCCTGCTCTTCCGGCACCGCCAGTCTCAATTTTTCCTGTCGGCAATACAACATCATATCTTTTAGCACCTGGTCGATTGTGTATTGGTACTCTCCAGTCCAAGCAGCAACCTTCCGGCGTACTTCTTTCCTGATCCGCCCTAAAAAACTGGCTGCCGTTTGACTTTTTTGATCTGCGGGATCAGCGGAAAAGAGGCGCCGCAAGTCACGTTCATAAAAATTCTGATAGTCCAGGCCGTATCGCTCTCGTTTTTGCTTGTAATGGTCGCGAAGACTTTTTCGCAGGAAGTGGAGTGGATCTACCCGATTTTTTGATTTTACCAAAGGCGGGGATCCGGCAAGTTCTTGGATGAGACTATCCATATACTGAAGCTTCTTCAGAGCCGGCCAACCCGCATACTGCTCTTTCCAATTCGACCCTGGCTCCAGCCACACAGCAAAGGTTTCCGCAAAATCCTCATCGGGATGACTTTGGGCATACCACATATCAAGGTGAAGGACGAAACGTTTACTGTAGGGCTTGGGCGTGTAACATTCCGGATAGGGTTTCGAAGACTTTCCGAAGACCTGTTGCCGACGACGTCGGAGGCGGAGACGGTAAGCATTCTCAATAGCGTGCCCAGCCTCGTGACGGAGGATGCGCATACACCAATGCTGGGTTCCGCCTTCCACTTCGAGCATCTGATTGAGTTCAAGCCGCGCGAGCCGAGGATGGGCCATGTAAAAGGGAACGGCAATACCAGGAACTCCATCCGGGGTATACCAGTCGTCGGCCAACCAAAAGTGCGGACGAAAGAGGAGTTGATGCGACTCAAGCTCCGTGTACAAATGCTTAATGTACTTGGCGACCTGACTTCCTTTGATCCTCACCTGGAGGTCACACATCCGCAGGTTGAGGAGTTGCTCATCAGACCAATGTGTCCATTCGGGTTCCTTGGCTGAAGACTGTTGACTGGGACTGCCTTTTGGCTCCATTTCGGTTATCCTCAATACTCCCCAGACCTCGGTGAAGCCTCCCAGATTCCACGCATGTCAGTCCTCCCCTCTAGAAACAACTTATCGGCAAAACATCTTTTCAACACTATGAGGATTTTGCAAGGAGTATCGGCCCTCACCCATTACAGACTCATCTGCAAAAATCCCCTTCTTGAATAGCTATACCGTCACTACTGTGATAGGGTTGAGATCTAGCCTAGGGCGAGAGCCACGGACCCCTTTTGATCAAGGCTAGGCCTCCCGCAAGGCTGTTAGGGTTTCCGAAAAAACCATATGGAACTGAAAGAGTACTTTCCCAATGATCAGAAGATTACCTGAACGTGACCTTGCCCTTTCCCCAGGAAATCACCCCAAATGAGAAAGAAGAAATCCCTCAAGGGCCTTGATGGTATTTACGTTGTAGTGGAGGACTTGGGTCCAGAGGTGAAAGGCGCAGTAACTCGCCGGCAATTACGAGAAAATGTTGAAGCACGCCTTCAGATGGCAGGCATTCGGATTCTGAAAGAAAAAGAGGCTGCCAAGACGATTGGCAAACCCTACCTCTATGTCAATGTGGGCGCTCTTCCCATGGGAGAAAAACGGTTCGCGTGCAGGGTCGACATTGAGTTCCATCAACTCGTGACCTTAATTGGTGATTCCAGCAAAGGCCATGCGATTACATGGGATGAAGGGATCATCGCTGTCGGTGATATCAACACGATTTATGACCATGTGAATGACCTGGTTTTTGACTTTATCTACGACTATCTCGCCGTGAATCCTAGCCGCCGAAAGCCCAATTCGCCCAAAAGCGTTACTCCGAAAAGAGGACCTTCATCACCTCCAGGGAAGCCATAAGATTTTTAAAAATGGCCTCTTCCTGTCACCGAGGCGGTCTGCCATTAGATCCAGGAGGCGCAACAAAAATGACTCTATCTTTTCTCCGAAATACAGTATGAAAAGGACAACCCTCGCCTGTAGGAGGACAGGTCAGAACTCAGGAACCCAACTTCCGTAAATCCTGACCAAGGGAAAAGTATTACTTGGCAACGGGTTGGGGGTCCTTTTGAGCAGTAACCCGACAACCACAATTTAAACAGGCATACACAAAAATAGCCAAACCGACCTGGAAATCAACCGCTCGCTCTAGCACCATCGAACCCTGACATTTCTGACAAACCCGCATGAAACCAACCTCCAGATTAAGGACCAAAGACTGATGAATATTTCACATACATGCACAACAAAGATGACTCGACAATTTTTCCTCTTCACCCACCGGGACTTCGCGCATTCGCGAAAAGCCCCATGATGGTTCTTCATAATTTTTAGTCTTTATTTGCCGAAAAAATAGCCTAGCCATTCTATTGGCTAGGCCAGAGTTTCCTAGAGAAGGATAAAGGGCTTTTCAGTGGGGTTTTTTGGAAATCGAAACTCCCTTCTCATGCAACCTAAAGAATGACGTTGTTACTGCTTAGACATTTTTCTAACCCGGACTCCAAACCACGCTCAAAAAACAATAACTCTTCTCCCTGGGAAGGCCCTCAAAATCCCTCCGCAAAACTCCGGAGTTTTTTGCTTTGGTGGGGATGACGTAGTTTTCGAAGCGCCTTCGCCTCAATCTGCCGGATCCGCTCCCGCGTCACATCAAAATCCTGCCCCACCTCCTCCAACGTATGATCCGTACTCTCCCCAATCCCAAACCGCTTCCGAAGGATCTTCTCTTCCCGCGGGGTGAGCGTCCCCAACACCATCGAGATCTGCCGCTGCAAATCATACCGCACCGCCGCCTCCACCGGCGATACCGCCTTCCTATCCTCGATGAAGTCCCCTAAATGACTGTCCTCCTCCTCCCCGATCGGCGTCTCCAACGAGATCGGCTCCTTCGCAATCTTTAAAATCTTCCGCACCTTCTCCACCGACATGTCCATCCGCACCCCAATCTCCTCCGGCGTCGGCTCCCGCCCCAACTGCTGCACCAAATGCCGCGTCGTCCGCACCAGCTTGTTGATCGCCTCAATCATATGGACCGGAATCCGTATCGTCCGCGCCTGATCCGCAATCGCCCGCGTGATCGCTTGCCGAATCCACCACGTCGCATACGTGCTGAACTTATACCCCCGCTGGTACTCAAACTTGTCCACCGCCTTCATCAACCCAATGTTGCCCTCTTGAATT
>JACZQL010000356.1 GCA_022545745.1 Deltaproteobacteria bacterium
CGGGTGGCAATATCACCGGTGCGCCGGGTTATAATGCCGCCAAGATAATCGGAGAGGACCTGGGCATCGATCCATGGTGGACGCCAATCGATTTCAAAAAGCACCTGGCCGGGCTCCGGTAAGCCCCGAACCACGAGCTCACGCCCATGACTTTGGGGAACAGCGATTGTAGGGAATCTCAAACATTTGTCTCGGCGCGTACACGCGGGGCATTTTGTGGTACGGGGTAAGAACACTATGAGACTGGAAGGCAAAGTAGCAATTGTAACCGGCGGGGCACGTAATATCGGCGCCGTTTATTCTAAGCGGCTGGCGGCCGAGGGGGCCAGGGTAGTCATTGCCGATATCTTGGACGGGGTTGAGGTGGTCAAAGAAATTGAGAAGGCAAAAGGAGAGGCCCTCAGCCTGAGGGTCGATGTTTCAAAGGAAGAGGATACGGTTCACATGGCCCAGCAAACGGTGAAGCGCTTTGGCCGTATCGACATTCTGGTAAACAATGCGGCGATCTTTTTGAGCATCAATCGCCGCCCCTTCTACGAGATCTCTCCAGAAGAATGGGATCAGGTCACTTCGGTGAACATCAAGGGACCCTTCCTGTGCGCCAAAGCGGTCTTTCCCCAAATGAAGAATCAGGGGAGCGGAAAAATCATCAATATCTCCTCCACCACGGCGCTGCAAGGCACTCCCCTCTTCCTGCACTACGTGGCCTCCAAGGCAGCGCTCATCGGAATGACCAGGTCCCTGGCAAGGGAGGTCGGAGAATATGGAATATGCGTAAATGCCATTGCCCCAGGCCTGGTGGAGCACGAAGGGCAAACCGTACCCAAAGCATTCACCGAATTCCAACTGAAGGTTAGATCACTCAAGAGGCTCGAAACCCCGGATGATTTGAATGGGACCCTCATTTACCTTGCCTCCTCAGACAGCGACTTCGTCACAGGACAGACCATCGTCGTAGACGGTGGGAGCGTTTTCCACTGAGGGAACGATGCCAAAAAGCCTAAGAACCTTTCTCGAAGAAATGCGCCGGGAAAGCCCCAAAGAGGTGGTTCATGTCTCCAAGGTGATCAATCCTTCCAGACATGATGTCACCGCTATCATCGAACACCTGGCAGTGCAAAAAAAATTTCCCATCCTCATCTTCGACCAGCCACTCAATCTCCATGGGCAGATAAGCAAGATCAAACTCGTAATGAACTGCGAGATCTCCCTCAGAAAGATCCAAGTCGCACTGGGAGTGCCGAGGGAGATGAATCGTGCCGAATTGGCGCTCGAATGCTTAAAGAGAGAAGAAAAAAAGATGATGCCAGTCGTCATCGACAAGAACCAAGCTCCCGTCAAAGAGGTGATTCACAGCGGGGGAGAGGTGGACCTCTTTGAGTTGCCGGTCATGCGGCACCATGAAATGGATGGTGGCCCCTACATTGATATGTCCAGTGTCGGCAGAGATCGGGATAACGGCGTCTATAATGTCTCCTTCCACCGCATGGAGGTCAAGGATCGTAACCACACGGGCTTCTGCCTCTCCTTGCAACACATGTGGCGGATCTTTAAGGCATACGAGGAAAGGGGCGAGGAATGCCCCGTCGCTACGGTGACCGGACACCACCCCGCCTATCAAATGGGAGCCTGCTATAGAGGTCCATCTGAGGTCAGCGAATACGAGGTCATCGGGGGCTATCTTCAGGAACCGTTACGCCTGACACCCTCGGAGACTTTCGGGGACAAGCTATTGGTCCCAGCAGACGCCGAGATCGTGATTGAAGGCGCCCTGTTGCCCGGGAAGCGAGTGGTGGAGGGACCCTTCGGAGAGGTTCACGGCTATATGGGACCCCAGGGATTTCAACAGTCTCCCGTATACGAGATCAGGGCGATCACGCACCGCAGGGACGCAATACATCAGTCGGTTATTACCCCTGCAGGAGACAAACCTTGGATGGACCTGGCACGTGAGGGGGCCTATTTGCGGCGGTGTCGAGAAGCAGTCCCAAGTGTCAATGCGGTCTGTAAAAACGGACGCCACGCCCTGCTCAATGTCTTCATCTCGATGAAAAAGATGTCTGAGGGCGACCCAGGCCGGGCGGCAGCGGCAGCCTTGAGTTTCGATCAATGCAAGAACGTGTTCATTTTCGACGACGACATCGACATCTATAACCCCACAGAAATCCTCTGGGCCCTGGCCACCCGGGTGCAACCACACCGACAGGTTTCCATCATCAAAGAGATCATGAGAGGCCCCCTCGTGGACCCTTCAATCACGGACGGATTCAAATCCTCGGCAATGATTATCGACGCAACCCGACCCCTGGACCGCCCTTTCTCGCAGGTCTCAAAATGCCCTGATGAAGCCCTCGCCAGAATTCGGCTAGAGGACTATATCTCCAAAGAACTGCTCGACACGATACCCCTTGACCGGACTACCTATTGGAGTTGAATGCTCATCTCAGGTCTCGCCTCGTTCACCGGAAGTTGAATGCAATTGGTTGAAGGTTATTCTTACATCTCATGATCGTTGAAGCTCGTTCCGTATCAAAGCAATTTGGGGACCGATTTGCCGTGAAGGACCTAAATCTCGAGGTGCCAGCTGGTGTCTGTTTTGGACTCTTGGGCCCCAACGGTGCGGGGAAAAGTTCAGTGATGCAGGCTTTACTACTATGGCGGCAGAGTATTGGTCAAAATCAAATAACGACTCACGGCCCCTTCCTGGATATGGGGCCACCACGCGTCGATGTTTCGACGCGCTAACCCCTGTGCCTCGTCGCCCGCTGCCATATGGTGGCTAATCGCCCCACAGCAGCCGGCGGCGGTTGCCCTGACCGCAAGAATCCCAAGCCGATCAAGGACGCGCGCGGCGGCTCTGTTGGTATTGGGCGCAAGGGCCGGCTGCACACAACCCTCAAACAGCAGCATCTTTCGGCGATGATCGCCTTGTGGCCAAGGAAGTGCACGCGTCTTTGCCGGGATGGCGCGTTTGAGGCTTGAAGGCATCAGCGGGCGGAGCCACTGAGCAAGGCGTAACACGGAGTCAAAGCGCCCCGGATAGGGAAGGGTCTTTCGCAAAAGGTAGCGCGTGAGCCACTCTAAGGGTGGTCGTTGGACCTTCGCTTCGATGTGCTTTCGACCGATGTCAAGGAGACGCGAGAACGCAACACCCGATGGACAGGTCGTCTCACAGGCTCGGCAGGTCAGGCAGCGGTCCAGGTGAACCTGGGTGGCGCGGCCCCGCTTCTTTGCCTTCCAACAAGCCCTTGATGAGGTAGATACGTCCTCGCGGTCCATCCAGCTCGTCCCCAAGTAACTGGTAGGTTGGGCAGGTTGCCGTGCAAAACCCGCAGTGGACACAGGTTCGCAATATCGTGTCCGCTTCCCACCCATCGGGCGTGTCTTTGAACTCGCTTGCGAGTGCCGTCTGCATGTCAACTGGGATCGTGCAATTGCGATGTC
>JACZQL010000357.1 GCA_022545745.1 Deltaproteobacteria bacterium
TAGCATTCCATATCGCCTCAAGCCATAAGCGATCAAAGCACAATCGTGAGGCCAAACCGAACCATTGTGATATGACATGGGGTTATAACGCGATTCCGTGGCCGCTATAGTTCGGATCCCCCACCCCGTGAAAAAATCGTCGGTCAAGATTGATTTTGCTACCATTTTTGCCCGTTCGCGTGAGGCGATGCCTGATAAGAGACATTGCCCGGCGTTTGACGAGCGAACTTTGCAGGGCCGTTTCTTTCCATCTAGGGCGATGGCGTAGGTCCCTATATCGTCACACCAAAAAGCCTGTTCAAAGTGTTCCTGCAACTTCTTTGCCTGGCCGGAGAGTTTTATGGCAACCTTATGCTTGCCCAATCGGATTGCTATCCTGGCGGCGGCCAGTCGAGCCGCGTAGGCATAACCCTGAACCTCACAAAGGGCGATGGGGCCTTCCGCGAGAGATCCATCGGCGTGAAACACCGCATCATCAGAGTCCTTCCAGCCCTGATGCTGTAAGCCTTTCGGCGTGCTCCTCGCGTACTCCAGAAAACCATCCCCGTCTTTGTCTCCAAAGGTATCTAGCCACGTTAAAGCCTTCTCAATTGATGGCCAAAGTCGCTCGATGAAAGGCACATCATCGGTCCGCTCATAATAGGCTCCGGCCAGCATGACAAACAAAGGTGTCGCGTCAATACTTCCGTAATAGAGCCCGAAGGGAATTTCATTTGTGGCGGCCAGTTCTCCCTTACGGGTTTCGTGGAGGATTTTTCCAGGCTCGGCGTCCTGTTCGGGATTTAACGTGTCTGCTTGCGTGTATGCCAGAAAGGAGAGAACGCCTTTGGCAATCTCCGGATCCACCCATAGGCACTCCAAAGCCACCAGGATCCCATCCCGGCCAAAGGGCGTGCAGAACCAGGGAATCCCCGCATAGGGGTAGAGACCTGTTTCCTTATCTGTGAGCATCATGTACAGATCCGCTGTTGAGCGATTGACCCAATCATTGAATTGTTCGTTCGTTGTGTAAATCGAGCAAGGTCGAGACCGCATCTTTTTGAGTTTTTTTGTGGCCTCAACGAGGGCCTCGGGATAGGATTCTGTAGAAAGTTTACTTGAACCGGATTGACACCGGGCCGTAATATAAAAAGTCAACGCCTGCTGAGGGTCCAATTGGGCTTCCCAAAAGGCCTCTGAGCCAGAAAGCGTTTCGGGTCTGGGAGAAAAATGCAGCAGGGTCTTGCGCATGACCCCATCCACCCCCCTGTAGCTGAGCGTAACCCGTGTGTCCTCCAGTGTCGGTTCGAAAATCTGACCCTTCCGCTTCCTGAGCACCCCCCGCACCTCAAAGATATCTGCGAAATCCGCTTCAAACCTCAAATGGAGAATAACATGCAATGGGCCTATCGAATGGTTCCGCACTCGAAACCGTTCATAGCACGTTCCGTTGCGGAGAAATTTGGACCGGAATATGTGAAGGGCGTGCCGACGCAGGACTAGTTTCCCGTCTCGATGAATATCCGGGTTGGTAAAGTCGACGGCCAAAAGCTCGTTGCCTTCTTTGACCGTGGAACTCAAGAGCATAGGCCGGTTGGTCCCTAACCACAGCTCGAGTCGGCTAAGGAATCGGGTCCCCTCATGATAGAGACCTTGCTCTCCCAAACCCAGTGGATAGATGTCTCCGTAGCGATCCAGAACTGCGAAAGTGTCGCCGTCTTTGAGTACCCAGGTCCTATCGTCAGCACGGGGGGAAGTTGCCAGGATATAGTATTCGCTGCCTAATTGGACGACGTCGCTCAAAGGGTCCTCCAATTGTCTTTATTTTTGCCTTCCATCAGATCCCGGTACACCGACAGGTAGTTCTCGGCCATCCGCTTGACCGTAAAGCGTTGCTCGAAGATATCCCGGCATTGCCTCCGACTAAATTCATTTATTTTTTGGGCTGCCTTAACAGCTTCCTCCACATTTTGGACCAGGTACCCTGTCTCTCCTTCTTGCAGAATTTCGCGTGTGGAACCCTGGCAATAGGCGATAACAGGAGTCCCGCAAGCCATTGCTTCGATCAAAACCAGACCAAACGGCTCCGGCCAATCGATCGGAAAAAGCAAGGCGTAGGCATTGCCCAGAAAATCGTCCTTTTCTCCTTCTCCAATCTCTCCCACATACTCCACAAGGGGATTCTTCAGCAGCGGCTTAACCACTGCTTCAAAATATTCCCGATCCACAGCATCGACTTTCGCAGCAATCTTGAGCTCCATCCCGATCATTTCAGCAATCTTAATGGCACGGTCCACACGCTTTTCAGGGCAGATACGCCCCAGAAACGCCAGATATTTTCCCGGTTTCTCTCGGAAGCTATAAAGGCTTTCGGGCAGACCGTGGTAAACCGTTTTTCGCCAATTCAGCCACGGAAGCGGCTCCCTTTGCGAATTTGAGATCGAAACAAACGGCATATCCTGAAATTTCCTAAAAAGGGGGGCAACGTCCGAAATGTCGAGTCGGCCATGTAGCGTCGTGACACAGGGGATCCCGTATCGTTGGGCAAGCGGAAGATGGATGTAATCGATGTGGAAGTGAACAATGTCAAAACGTGAAAGATCCCTGAAGACGTCCTCCAGCATAAAAACATGGTGGGCCAGTTGATCTACGCAATGCTTCTCAAGTCGTAACGCCCTGGGACAAGGGGCAATCAAGCGGGCCTTGGTGACCGAGTCTCCGCTCGCAAACAGAGTGACATTATGCCCCAAGCGCACAAGCTCTTCCGTCAGGTAGGAGACAATGCGCTCGGTCCCCCCATAGTACTTCGGAGGAACGCTCTCGTATAGCGGTGATACTTGCGCTATCCTTATGGGGGTTTCTGCAGACATGGTACGGAACGTTAAGTACTGAATTTTACTAGATTCCGTTGACTAAGGGGCCCGCTCGGCTTCGGTTTTTGACGGCTTCTTGGAGGCCAGGCGGCTTCGGTTGAGCATGTTAGGGAAGTCGGTGTTGCCACCAGTATCGATGAGCAGGTGCAGTTGCCAATACCGACAATGGCATTCTTTCTTTTGTTCATTGACACACCTCTCTTACTTGACAGCATTTCAAGGTTGGAAGACCTTAGTCCCCTGATGATTTAACCCGCTATCGTGAGCCCACCGGCGGCAGGAAGTTCCATGCCTCGGTTACGACAAGAGAGAGAAAATGAAAACACGCGTGCGCAGTGAAGAATAGCCTTATGGGATCGCGTATGTCAACGACTATGGCATCTTGTTCTTACTTTCCAAAACATGTTTTATTATGCGCAGCGGCCCTAGCTAGACCGCCTCTGCTCAAACTTTCTGGCACTAGTAGAAAGCCACGATGATACAGAAACTCACGAGAGAGTAAGTTCATTTTTCACGGTTTCTTTTTTCGGATCGGGGTTAACCGCGCCCGCTCGGTGAGTAAAGTGCTCATCCGTGACTAAGTCGCCG
>JACZQL010000358.1 GCA_022545745.1 Deltaproteobacteria bacterium
AATTCGGCTGAGGCACAAAATAACCTGGCAGTGGCATTAAAGAAGAATAGGGATTTGGACAAGGCACTGGAGGGCTTCAATCGGGCGTTGGATTTACGTGAGGGTTATGCGGAGGCATGGAGTAACCGAGGTTGGGTTCACCTCGAGCAGGAAAAGTGGCGAGAGGCACGGCGCGATTTTGAGCAAGCCCTAAGGCTGAATCCCGAGGACCAGGGGGCCCTATACGGATTGGCCCGGGTCCTTAAGCAGGCGAGGGATTATTCCGGTGCACAGGAGGCGTTAAAAAAACTCATTTCCCGATCCCCCAACTTTGTCTATTGGCTCGAAATGGCCCAGCTGCAACTCGTGCGGTATTACTGGGTCTTGCTTTTGATTGCTGGCGGATTCCTGGTACACTCTAAGTATAGGAAGATGAGGGCAAAGAACTATGGCAGCTGAAAGCGAAGCAAAACGCAAAGGGACTGCGCTGCTCGCAGTCATGGACGAGAACTGCACGAGCTGTGCGGGCTCTCCCATCTGTGAGGTGCATTGTCCCGTGGACGACTGTATCAATTTGCTCTATGAGGAGCTGCCCCAGGGAGGGTTAAAGCCCTATCGGGTCTGGGTGGACAACGATAAATGCATCGGCTGTCAGATGTGTTATAGCGATGATTATACCAAGATCCATAAGCACAAGGAGACTGGCCAGGTTTATTTTGAGTACGGTAATCGATTCTACGATGCCTCCAAAAAACCTGTGGAACAGGACAAGATGCCCAAGAAATTCCAGCTCCAGCTTATTGGGACAGAGTCTGAGGATCGGTTAGACAGGAAGATTTGCCCCTGGGACGCCATTAGGATGTACGAGTTCGAAGAAGGGCAAGAGGTGGCCGAACTCTTTTACGACCCCGCTGATATCAAACAGGTGGACGGCCTATACGTGATCGATCAGAAGGGTAAACAGAAACTAGAAGAGCGGCAGAACGAACTGTTAGAGGAATAGAATAAAGACTTTACACGACTCTTTTGAGGGGGCCTATGGCCCCCTTTTTTGTGCGCCAAGCATGTTCGACAGCTTACCTAGGCTGTTTCTTTGACAGATCAAGGAGGAGTCTCCTCCAGGACTCATACTCGCCCTTGGGATCCACCAGGGGGAAAAGCCGGGTGCAGTGGTCTTTCAGTTTGCGGTAAAAGTGTGGCTCAGTTTCCGCTTTTTGAAGGAGGCGGGCCAGGGCGCGAGTGTCGCCTACCGGGAAATATCCTGGATAGTTCTCACCCAGCGTCCCCATCAGGCCGGTAATTTTCGAAGCGACCACCGGTACAGATGAGGCAATGGCCTCGGACAAGACATTGGAGCTCCCTTCCATCCTTGAACTGAGTGACATCAAGTGGCTGTGGGCCAGTACTTGGCGCGTTTTCCAATGGGGCAGTTCCCCCACCCAGTGATAGCGGGGGTTGCGCTCGACTTCCTTTCTGGCACGGTCTCGCATTTTATCGCTGAGGGCACGTCCTATATGGGTGATGTGTACTCGAGACGATGAAGGGAGCTGGCGGGCAGCCATGGCCGTGCGAAAGGGGTCTTTCTCCGGGCGCAGATGTCCCACCACACAGACTTTGAACACCTTATTTGCGTTGGAGGCCTTGCCATTGACCGGGGGCGCCGACTGATAAATCGCCCGTGTCTTGCCGTGAAGATGCCGCGGGAGTTCATCCATGGCCTTCACCTGCAGAACGATGAGATGGGTCGCGAGTTCGAGGGATTGTTGGGCACGAGCGTCTTTGTGGAGATCCCTATAAAGATCGGTTCCTGTGAGCACTACGATGAGTGGAAGTTGGGGAAACTTTTCCCGATAGAGACGGATGGATTCATGACTACGCAGGGCGTGCAAGGCAATCAGGAGATCACAGGGCCGGCCGTTATAGTTTCGTTCTACGTTAACACGGTGACCCAGCCGCTTTAGGATCCCTGCCCATCGAAGGGCGGTAATTTGATTACCGTTGCGGGCATGGGGTGGCGCCGGCGTAATGAGCTTGATTCTCACACTGGACCTCTACTCTATGCAATTACGCAATTAGGCGCTCGGTGGGGGCTGGATGCGGTCAGGCGTTAAAAAATCTGTATTGCCCATCTGGCTCTTCTCGTGGGTTGGTTTTTGCGAATGTACGATACTTGCGCTCAAGTATCAAGTCCAAGATTTTTTTCTATTAGGTCCAGCCATGGGTGAAATTCTTCAACCCAACGTTCCCTGCGGTTTTCTAAGAGATATCGGTAGGCCCCATCAAGGTCGGATCGTTTTTTCGGCGTAAGGGCCAAGGGTTTTTTCTTGTCCTTTAATCCATTGGTCTGCTCGCAGAATTTGCGGATGACCCGCCAGTGCGGCAAGGCCGTGGGACCGAATCGCTCCGTGACCCCAGCTTCCCAACTTGCCTCCGGATCATAACTGGCTGGGTTAGCGGCATAGTCAAAACAGGTGGCCAGCGGTATGAAGCTCAGAGTTTCCTGCAGTAAGGGGTTATTCATATAGCCGTATACCTGTTCAGGCAAACGAGGGTCTCGGCCTGTTAGGGGGCTCAAGTGCATTTCCATGCTCATGGTGAGATCGTTCACCGGGTAATTGTCCCAGAGGATCAGGCGATGGTGAAGTGCTTCTTTAACTTTCCCTATATGGGCCAAGCTGATGGACTCTGAGACCACTGAAGGGCCAGTCCATAAACAGGATACGGTCTCGGGCAGATGCTCGCCCAGGGTCTCGAGGAAAGAGGGCTCGAAGGCCCCGAAGGTTCGGGCCAGAAGGGGATCTTCCGTGTAGTAGGAAGGGCAGATCCACCATTCCACCTCGTTCCAGGAATTCGGTTGTTCGTCCAATATTTTTTTGAGCCAGAGTCCTTCAGCCTTTGCCAAGCTCCCGTCGAATAATTTTTTGTCTTCGGGGAATTCCAGGTGGGAGGGGATATCATCGAAGAGGACGGCAAAAGTTCGTACGCCGGCCTCGTATAGGCCCTTCGCCTTGTTGAGCAGCCAGCCCACAGGTTCGGCAGCGCTAAAGTGGAGTCCCTTTCCTGGGTGGAACCCGTAGACGAAATCGACGTTATGCTTAGCGGCTTCACCTATTAGATGCAAGAGCTCCTTCCATTGAGGCTCCGGATAGGGTTTTTCCCAGTGCTCTCGGTGATAAGGATCGTCCTTCGGGGCGTACAGATAAGTATTCATTCCCTTTTTTTGTCCGAACTCGAACAGGGCAGCCCGATGGGGCATGCTCCATGGCGGACCAAAAAAGCCCTCGACGATGCCACGACGCTGAAAAGTCAGATCCGCAAGCATAGAATGAGTCAAGAGATATTTCGATTGTTTGTCAAGCATAATGCCCTGTTGACCCGCGGTCAAATCTGGGGTTTTGGTAGTTCGGCGCCTTTTCTTTAAGGGCGAAAGGTCTGTTCTTGAATGGTAGGCCT
>JACZQL010000359.1 GCA_022545745.1 Deltaproteobacteria bacterium
GGGAGGGGGTTGGAACTGGTGGGTGGTGCAAATTCGCAAGACTCATCCCAGCAAACCTTGGCAAGTACTTCAAGCAGCTTCATCAATGGGCTTCACTAACAAGGTGATCATAGTGGTGGATGAGGATATCGATCCCAAGAATTCCGATATGGTCATGTGGGCGATGAGCTTCGCCATGCAACCTCATCGAGACACACGGGTGATCATGTCTCGCTCGCCTCTGTTGGATCCCTCTGCCTATTCGCTGATGACAAAGCCCGAGGACCGTACCTTCCCGCCACCGGAGGGTTGTTCCGGGATCCTGATTGATGCGACCCGAAAAGGGGCTTACCCGGCCGTCGGTTTACCCAAGCGGAAATTCATGGAGGGAGCGCTGCAGATATGGCAAGACGAAGGCCTACCACCCCTTGAGCTGAAAACCCCCTGGTATGGATATTCACTAGGGTCCTGGACCGCAGAGGATGAAGAGGTGGCTGATGGGGTGACCCGCGGCGAATATCCTGGGGTGGGCAGGAAATCAGCTCCCCGCAAAAAATGATATCATCCCAATATCGTAGCTGGATGGAATGCAGAGTCATCTTTCGATTGTTCCGTTGGAACCCGATAAAGGCTGTCGTTGAATTGCGTCTTGGTATGAAATAGATTGGTGGAGGGTAAGAAGTCCCTAAGAGGACTGTGACAATGGAGCCTAAAGGTATCATATTCACGCCTGGTAGGGTGCAGGCGATCAAGCAGTCGCCATTTCTAGATAAAAAGCGCGGAGAAGAGACAAAGGCGAAGCGCCACCCGCAAACCCGTCGCTTTATGTTCATGAGGGCCGAGCATGATCAACGTGGCCTTTATGACGGCCCGGTGAACCCAGAAAAACTGGAAACCAAAGACTGGGAGGGAGTGACGCGCTTCGTCAAGGAAAGCGCCAGAAAAATGGGCGTCGATCTTGTGGGCATTGCACCCGTGGATCGATTTGATTTTGTCCAAGGGACCGAGCCTCCCCAAGGTCACGACCGCGGGATCTCATTTGCCATTCACATGGACTTTGACGAGATGAAGCGGCTGGGCCCTTTATCCCAGATGGAAGTTCACAGGGTTTACTACAGGCTTTCGGATGTTTCGGTGCGGTTGGCGCAATTCATTCGCTCCTTTGGTTACCATGCCGTGGGCTATCCGAATGAGGGATCCGCTCTCTTTATACCCATCGCCTGGAAGGCCGGGTTGGGTGAACTGGGTCGCCATGGTTCCTTGATCACCAAGGAATATGGCTCCAGCGTGCGACTCGGTGTGGTGACAACTGAGATGCCGCTCGTTGCCACGTCAGCGCCTGCGAATTATGGTTTTGATGATCTGTGCCTGCGCTGCAATGCTTGCACAAATTTCTGTCCCGGAGACTCCATTGTCCCTAAGAAACAAGAGGTCTTTGGTACCGTTCGCTGGCACGTGGATACCCCTACTTGCCGTCCCTATTTTGAGGACTACGAAGGCTGCAAGGTTTGTCTCACGGTATGCCCCGTGAACGCTCAAACAGAATCTGCTCCTCAGTATAAGAGTCTCATGAAAGGGCTCATGCACCGCAAAATTCCCATCCGACAACTCATTGATGAGTGGAGGGAAGAAGGATTTAAGGAAGCCGAGAAGTTTGGTGAAGGGTGGAATGACCGGTGAACATCGGTCTCTCTAATGCTTGACTGTCTTGAAGGTGTTACCCGTAGGTGCGATCACACAAGAATGAAGAGGCGTTGGGCTGCATCATACAGGCCGAGTAACAAAGCCAATCACGGCTTTTGCTTTTGGTTCTCGCTTGCCCCGCTTTACCTCTTAAGGTTGAGCAACCAATGGTAATTAACATGATGAAGAGGATAAAAATAGCTAATTTCTTATTTTAAAGCCCCGACAAAGCTTCCTTTATCTTCTGAGACATCTGTCTTCCCCTCCAGTGGGAATCAGTTCATCCAATCCCATCCACAAGTTCTTTAACATTTTTTTTGACCTGGTCATATACCACACGTGCCGCCTCGGGCGTCATACCCACAGCGTTGGGGATGTCCCAGAATGTAACCTTTTCGCTTTTCACCAGGTATTCTGGCCAGCTGTCTTTTGACGTGATGACGACGACTCTATCAGAATTTTCAACCATCTGTGGGGTAAGTTGCTTCCTCGTATTTTCAGATACGTTGACACCCTCCTCCTCCATGTAGGCGATCACGGACTGACCTCCTGTGGCGTGCCTGACCATCCTAGTAGCTGGATTCCTTTCGGTCAATAAATTGTCGACCCTCGTACCTGCACTTTCCGCTTGGTGTTGTGAGACCTTATTGAACAATGCCTCGGCAACCTGGCTCCGTCCAGCATTGGCTTAACACACAAATAGGATTTTCATGTTAAAGATACTGGGGAACTCAATTGGCTATGACTGCAATACATCGATGAGGATCGAAGGAGAGATGAATCTTTTGTCCTAGTTGGACCTCGAGGGGAGGATTGATCCTCACCTTCATAACAATCCCTGTCTCCGTTTCTACCTCACATTGAGTGCAGTCACCGAGATAGACCAATTGCTTAACCTGCCCGTTCCAGACGTTGTGTCGGTCTTTGGATGAGGGGGCTGCTGGATGAATGCGGATATCCTCAGGACGGATGGACACCACAACTCGTGATTGCGGTGAGGATTCTTGAGGGATGAGGCAATAAATACGTCCTTCCTGGGTATCCACTGAGTACAGATCGTCTTTCTTAATTCCGTGGACTGTCCCTGGAACCATATTAGTGGACCCTACGAAGCTCACGGTAAAGGGGTCCACTGGCCGTTCGTAAATCTCTTTGGGTGTTCCCAGTTGAATAATCTTTCCAGCCTGCATGACCGCGATCTTATCCGACATGGCGAGAGCCTCGCTCTGATCATGGGTCACGTATAGGGTCGTAAGGGCTAGCGAACTCTGCAGTCGACGCAGTTCCACCCGCATGCCCTCGCGGAGCTTTGCATCAAGATTGGAAAGAGGCTCATCCAAAAGAAGGAGCTTGGGTTGCCCCACCAGCGCCCGAGCCAGGGCTACTCTCTGCTGCTGCCCGCCGCTCAGACGGGTTGCCGGCCTGTCTTCAAGGCCATCCATGTGGACCAGGGATAAGGCCCAGTCGACTCTTTCCTTCACCACTTGTCTTGGTTGCTTTCGCAGACCCACTCTCAAGGGAAAAGCGACGTTTTGGAACACGTTCATATGAGGCCATATGGCGTACGACTGAAAGACCATTCCGATTTCCCGTTCTTCGGGCATGGTCGTGATCCGTTGGGTCGAGGAAAAAACCGGTCTATCCCCGATCCAGATCTCTCCTTCAGCAGGCACTTCCAGGCCGGCGATGCAACGCAACGTGGTTGTCTTACCGCAGCCACTGGGGCCCAGGCGGGTGAAAAACTGC
>JACZQL010000360.1 GCA_022545745.1 Deltaproteobacteria bacterium
GATCCTTTTTAGCGATGAGATTCCCACTGGGGTGGGGGCGGGGGCCGCCAGTGGTGGTTCCATGGATGCGTCGAATATCCTGAAGCCGGTCCTTGCCTCCGGGCAGCTCAGGTGCATTGGCTCCGCCACTTACCATGACTATAAGAGCTATTTTGAACGAGATCGAGCGCTGGCGCGTCGCTTTCAGAGGATCGAGGTAGCTGAGCCTAGCGTAGAGGAGACCTACCAGATCCTGCAGGGATTAAAAATTCACTACGAGAAGCATCACGGGGTGACCTACAGCTCGCCCGCGCTCCGCACAGCGGCAACACTTTCTGCGAAACACATCAATGACCGCCGATTGCCCGACAAGGCTATCGATGTGATCGACGAAGTGGGTGCTTCGGTTAAAGTTCTTCCGCCCGATAAGCGCAAGAAGATCATCAGCCCCAAGGATATTGAGAAGATCGTGGCCACCATGGCCAAGATCCCACCCCGCAGCGTCTCCGTATCGGATAAAGAACAACTCGGAAACCTGGACAGGGACCTCAAATTAACCGTCTTTGGTCAAGACGAGGCCATCAATACCGTGGCCAGCGCCATCAAGTTGTCCCGCTCTGGGCTGAGTCAACCCGAGAAGCCCATCGGCTGTTTCCTCTTCTTGGGACCCACGGGGGTGGGCAAGACCGAGGTGGCAAAGCAGCTTGCGCGTACCCTGGGAGTGGAGTTCCTCCGCTTCGACATGAGCGAGTATATGGAAAAGCATACGGTCTCGCGCCTGATCGGGGCGCCTCCGGGTTACGTGGGATTCGATCAAGGTGGCCTTTTGACCGATTCCGTGAACAAGACGCCCTATGCCGTGTTGCTCCTGGACGAGATCGAAAAGGCCCATCCGGATCTATTTAATATTTTGCTTCAGGTGATGGACCACGCAACGCTGACCGATAACAACGGAAAGAAGGCAGACTTCCGGAACATCATTCTGATCATGACCACCAACGTAGGCTCGCGGGAGATCAGTGGATCACCCCTCGGATTTGGTAAGACCACCAATGTGGGGAAGGGCAAGGAGGCCATGGAGAAGATGTTCAGCCCCGAGTTCCGAAACCGCCTCGATGCCACGATCCTCTTTAACTCTCTGAGCCCTGAAATTATCGAGCGTGTGGTGGATAAATTCGTCATGGAGCTTGATATTCAGCTGAACGAGAAAAAGGTCTTCCTCCACCTCACGCCAAAGGGCCGTAGTTGGCTTGCAAAGAAGGGCTACGATCCGGTTTTTGGAGCGAGGCCCATGGCCCGTGTCATACAGACCGAGATTAAACGGGTTCTTGCTGACGAGATACTTTTCGGAAGGCTTCAGAACGGCGGCAAGGTAGAGATCGACGAGAGCGAGGACAAGCTCACCTTTAAGTACGAGGAGTCCTAGCCCCGGTCATTCCTCCCCCTTTTTTAAGGGGCTTCTTTCCAGCAACGCGTTTTGCTTGGAGACCGTATAGGCCCTTTCCTCCTTCAAGTGTTCCCGCAAGACGCGCCTGAAACCCTCATCTAAGATGTAGTGCATGCTGTAGGTCTTTTCCGGCTCCAGCCCACGGAGTCCCTTGAAGCTCCCCCCGGCACCCGCCTCGAAGCGCTGGAGCCCCTTGTGGACACAGTGTTCAATGGCGGAGTAATAACAGACGTTGAAGTGAAGGAAACGGTGGTGCTCGATGGCCCCCCAGTACCGACCGTACATGGCCGTCTCGTCCTGGGCGTTCAATGTCCCTGCGATAACCCGTGAGTCTCTTTCTGCAATCACGAGACAAATGTAGGATTTAAACCGCTGAGCCAGCTCCTCGAAAAACCCCATAGTGAGATACTGTCGTCCATAATAGAGTTCGTCGATATGGGTTTTGTAGAGATGGAACATGGTCCTAAGGAGACTCGGGCTCAATTCGTCCCCTTCCACCGCCCGGACTTGGATGCCTTGGGCCGACAGTTCACGCCGTTCCTTTTTGATCTTGTTGCGCCGATCGCTGCGAAAGGAACCCAGATAATCGTCAAATGACTGGTAGCCATGGTTTTGCCAGTGGAACTGGAGGCCGATTTTAGATAGGAACCCGAGTTTCTTGAGGACCTCCGTCTCATCCTCTAAGCAGAAATTGACATGGACTGACGAGATCTTGTTGTCCCTACAAATCTGAATCAGTGTTTGTCCTAGGAGATGCATCAGTTGATGGCGATCCTCTTTAGGGTCGGTCATAAATCGCATCCCGGTGACGGGAGTGAATGGGACGCCGACGAGCAACTTGGGGTAATACTGGATACCTGACTTGGAGGCGAAATAGGCCCACTCATGGTCAAAGACGAACTCCCCCATGCTGTCCCCTTTGAGATACATGGGACAGGCCGCAACGGGTTTACCCTTTTTTTCAATGACGATGTGCTGAGGGAGCCAACCGGTCCTTCCGTTCACGCACCCTGTCTGTTCCAGCGCGTCGAGCCAATCCCACCTCATGAAGGGTGATCCGCCCTTTAAGAGACGATCCCAGTCATCACGCTGAACCTCGCTCACCTTCTTGAGGACCTTGACCGTAAGCTTCGTTTCCATTCTCCCCTTTCTTGCCAGATGCATTCCTAAAGGTCCAGAGGGGATGAATTTAAGCCGTTGATTCCAATCCCGCCATTGACTATGATCCAGGCAAATTGAGGGTGGGTATTATATAGATGAGAAGCTATGTAGATGGGTGAAGGTTTAATGACCCATCAGGCGAAAAAACTGCTTGGCGCCTGTTTGCAGGGAGAAAAGCCTGCGTGGGACTCCATCGTCCAGCAGTTTTCAGGCCTGGTTTACCATTCGATCAAAAAGACTTTGAGCCTTTATCAGGTTGATCCTCATCCCGACATAGTTGAAGACCTATTCCAGGATTTCTTTCTCTCCCTTGTCCGTGATGATTTTCTAAAGCTCCGTCAGTTCCGAGGGGAACGCGGCACCAGCCTGGCCACCTGGCTCGGGTCATAGCTTGCCGGCAGAAGATTGATTATTTGAGGAAGCGCGAGGCCCCCGCTACTGGTGCTACGGATACCCTTTCTCCCAACCATCCCGATCCTCCAACTTCCCTTATGAACCAGGAACAGAAGAATTTAGTTTCCCAATCGTTGGAGCTCCTCCCGGCCCGGTACCGGCTATTTATTCAGCTTTATTTTGATCAGAGTCTCTCCCCAGAGGAGATTGCTAATATCCTTCGGGTCTCCATAAATGCCGTCTACACTCAGAAAAGCCGCATCCTTGGTAAGCTTCGCGAAACATTAAGAGATTCTGGCGTGCTGTAAGAAATATTGGGTCTATAAGAAATTCACACCGAATTCCAATTCCCCGTGTGGACGAAGCAAAAATTCCGACCCGTGAAAATATTTCTACAGGGTGGCAATTATCTCAGGTTTCTTCTCCAA